>NZ_QAIW01000074.1:0-9075 GCF_003061285.1 Stenotrophomonas sp. HMWF003
CATCCGCGCTCGCCGTATCGGGTGTGGCTGTCGGAAATCATGCTGCAGCAGACCCAGGTCGGCACGGTCATTCCGTACTTCCTGGCGTTCCTGCGCGTGTTCCCCACCCTGCCCGACCTCGCCGCGGCCAGCAACGATGCGGTGATGGCGCAGTGGGCCGGGCTGGGCTACTACGCCCGCGCCCGCAACCTGCACGCCGCCGCGCAGCGCTGCGTTGAACGGCACGACGGCGCGCTGCCACGCGATGTCGAGGCGTTGAACGCGCTGCCCGGCATCGGCCGCAGCACCGCCGCGGCGATCCTGAGCCAGGCCTGGAACGACCGTTTTGCGATCCTCGACGGCAACGTCAAGCGCGTGCTGACGCGTTACCACGGCATCGACGGGTTCCCCGGCCTGCCCAAGGTGGAGAAGGCGCTGTGGGCCCTGGCCGACGCGCACGTAGCGCACGTGCCGGACGGGCGCCTGGCCGACTACACCCAGGCGCAGATGGACCTGGGCGCCACGGTCTGCACCCGCAGCCGGCCGGCCTGCGTGATCTGCCCGCTGCAGGCGGACTGCGTGGCGCGCCGCGAGGGCCGCACCGACCAGCTGCCCACGCCCAAGCCGTCCAAGACCCTGCCCGAACGCGAGGCCACCGCGCTGCTGCTGCGCGACGGCCAGGGCCGCGTGCTGCTGCAGAAGCGCCCGGACACCGGCATCTGGGCGCAGCTGTGGACGCTGCCGCAGGCCGACAGCGGCAGCGACCTGCAGGACTGGTTCGATGCCCATGTGCAGGGCGCGCTGGATGACGCCACTGCATTGCCGTTGCTGGAACACACTTTCAGCCACTACCGGCTGCACCTCCAGGTGCTGGTGCAGCGCGTGGACGGCCTGCTGCGGGATGACCCGACGCTGCGCTGGGTGGCCGCGGCGGACCTGCCCAGCCTCGGCCTGCCCGCGCCGATCCGCAAGCTGCTGGAGACCGGCGCGCCGCCGGCCCGGCCCAAGCGCCGTACAATGCGGGGCGCACCACTTCCACCCGAGTCCGAGTAAGCCATGCCCCGCACCGTTTTCTGCCAGTACGAACAACGTGACACCGAAGGCCTGGACTTCGTGCCCTACCCCGGCGAGCTGGGCCAGCGCATCTTCAACGGCATCGGCAAGAGCGCCTGGAGCGCCTGGCTGGCGCACCAGACCATGCTGATCAACGAAAACCGGCTGTCGCCGCGCGACCCGAAGCACCGCGCCTTCCTGGAAACCGAACTGGTGAAATACCTGTTCGAGAAGGATGCCGAAAAGCCGGCCGGTTTCATTCCCGAAGCGTGATTGCGGCCTGCCGACCAACGGTCGGCAGCTACCGGGGTGGTCCAACGTTCCCCTACGCCATCATTTCGCCGGTACGTCCTGGGCGTCCTGGCGTTCCTGCACCTGTGCCTGACGCAGTTCCTTCTCGCTCGACCGCAGGGCCTGGACATCCAGCTTGCGGATACTGCCGATGAAGCACGGCAGGGCGGGCCCGGGCGTCGGGTCACGCACCAGCACCTTGTCGAACCGCGCTGACACCCGCCCCATCTGGCTGGTCAGGCCGATGGCCGTGGCGTAGTCCAGGCCCTGGCAGGGACCGCGCAGTTCAAGCAGGTACGCCTCGCTGGGCCGGGTCCAGACCGCGAGCGCACTGTCGCCCAGCTCGGTCCAGCCATTCAACGATCCGAAGTACTGCAGGCTGTCCTGTGGCGGGCCGGCATGGGCCCGGTACAGCTCCAGCCGCTGCTGGCTGGACAGGCGCCCGGTGGTGGCGCACGCCACCAGGGCAAGGCACAACGCCGCTGCGCCGATCAGGGTCTTCATGGCACCACCTTCAAGGATGAACATGCCGATGATGCACCTGTCGGGTGAGGCCGGCGAGACGTCCGCGCCGGCCATTCAGCGGCCAGCTCAGACCTCGCTGCTGGCCAGTTCGTGCAGGCGCCCTTCGCGCAGCTCCAACACACGGTCGAGCTTTCGCGCCAGGCTGCGGTCGTGGGTCACCAGCACCAGGCTGGTGTGGTGCGCGCGGTTCAGTTCGAGCATCAGCTCGAACACCGTCGCAGCCGTCTTGTCATCCAGGTTGCCGGTGGGTTCGTCGCCCAGCACGCAGGCCGGCTTGTTGACCAGCGCGCGCGCCACGGCGGCACGCTGACGCTCACCGCCGGAAAGCTCGCCCGGCTTGTGATCAAGCCGATGGCCCAGGCCGACCGATTCCAGCAGCGCAGTCGCCCGCGCGCGCGCCTCGGCCACCTGCGGTCCGCCGCGCACGAACGCGGTGGCACCATTGACGATGCTGGCCAGCGCCGTACCGATCACGCCGAAGCCGGCATACATCAAGCGCTGCGACAACGGCGAGCGCATCGGCGTGAGCAGGATCGGCATCATCACGTTTTCCAGCGCGGTGAACTCCGGCAACAGGTGATGGAACTGGTACACGAATCCCAGCGCGCGGTTACGCAGTTCACCGCGCTGGCCGTCGGAAAGGCCGGACATGCGATGGCCGCCTACATACACCTCGCCGGCGGTGGGCGTGTCCAACCCGCCCAGCAGGTGCAGCAGGGTACTTTTGCCCGCGCCGGAGGCCCCGATGATCGCCACCGTCTCACCGGCGCTGACGCTCAGGTCCAGGCCGTTGAAGACGTGGGTCTGCATGCGCCCTTCGGCATACACCTTGGCCAGCGATTGCGCGCGGATCACTTCGTCGCCGCGGTTGATGACCTTATTCATAACGCAGGGCCTCCGCCGGCTGGGTGCGGGCGGCACGCCACGCGGGGTACAGCGTCGCCAGGAAGCTCATGACAAGCGCGGTGATGGTGATGATGACAATGTCCGGTGCCTGCATGTCGGTGGGCAGGCCGGTAATGTAGTAGACGTCTTCGGGGAGCAGCTTGACGTTGAACACCGTCTCGATCGCGCCGAGGATGCGTTCCAGGTTCAAGGTAAGGGTGATGCCGCCGATCACGCCGGCAACCGTGCCGATGATGCCGATCAGCGAGCCCTGCACCATGAACACCTGCATCACCCCGGCCGGGGTCAGGCCCAGCGTGCGCAGGATGGCGATGTCGGCCTGCTTGTCGGTCACCAGCATCACCTGCGACGACACCAGGTTGAACGCGCCCATGGCGATGATCAGCGAGAGCAGGATGCCCATCACCACTTTTTCCATGCGCAGCGAGTGGTACAGGTTGGCGTTCTGCTGGGTCCAGTCACTGACCCGGTATGCGCCGCCCAGCCCATGGGCCAGGTCCACGCCGACGTCCAGCGCCTTGTCCATGTCATGCAGCTTGAGCCGCACGCCGGTGACACCGTCCATGCGCAGCACGCGTTCCATGTCGGTCATGTTGGCGAAGGCCACGCCCTTGTCGATCTCGTTGTAGCCCGCCTCGAAGATGCCGCTGACGGTGAAGCGCTTCAGCCGTGGCATCGCGCCCACCGGGGTGCCCTGCACTTCGGCCAGCGTGACCAGGACGGTGTCACCGACATCCACGCCCAGCCAGAGCGCCAGCTCCTTGCCCACCAGGAGGTTGTAGCTGCCCGGGGTGAGGCTGTCGAAACTGCCCTTGACCAGCTTCTGGTTGATCACCGACACGCCCGGCTCCAGCGCCGGGTCGATGCCCTGCACGATCGCGCCCTGCACGCGCGGACCGCTGAGCATCGCCTGGATCTCGATGTACGGCGCGGCGCCGGCCACGCGCGGATCCTTCTTGGCCTGATCCACCGCACGCTGCCAGTCCGACATCGGCGCGCCATCGCTGGTGATGGTGGTATGGGCGGTCATCTGCAGCAGGCGGTCGCGGATCTCCTTCTGGAAGCCGCTCATTACCGCCAGCGTGGTGATCAGCACTGTCACGCCCAGCGCGATGCCGAGGATGGAGGCCATCGAAATGAAGGAGATGAAGCCGTTGCGGCGCTTGGCGCGCAGATAGCGCAGACCGATCGAAACAGGTATGGGTTTGAACATGCAGGTGCGCCGGACAATTCAGGCTATGGTGCCACTGCTGGACGTGAACGGGAAATGCAGCGTGCGCGCACGGCCAGTCGCAGTTCACGTCGTTGCGCCGCACTCAGCGTATCGGGCCAGAACAGCCGCCAGCGGCGGCGTCCCTGGCGGCGCCAGGCCAGTTGCAGCAACACGCCACGATCGGACAGCTGCAGGTCGTCGACCGGCTGCCCATCCACCTGGACCGGGGCCTCACCGGGCGGGATCACGATGGCCTGGGCGGGCATGCGCCCGTAGCGCCACGCCTTGGTTGCGCCCAGGGCCACGGCCAGCAGGGCGGCCGGCCAGTGCCAGCCGTAGGCCAGGTCCGTGCTGCACACCGCCCACGGCAGCAGCGCGGTGATCAGCCAGTGCGCAGCGCACTGCCAGCGGGAGGGCCGCCACTCAAGCCGGCAGGGCGCGGATCCGGGCGATGAGCGCGGCAGGCTGGGCATGCGGGCACTCCTCGTAACCCATGAACCAGCGCCACAACTTATCGTCTTCGCTTTCCAGCAGGAACAGGAAAACCTCGCGCTCTTCGGTCGGTGCCTGCAGCCAGCAACGGTCCAGGTAGCGCCCGAACAGCTGGTCCAGTTCACGCATGCCACGCCGGCAACGCCAGCGCAGCTTCTTCAGTTCAGTGGCTTCGTCCATCGACATCGCGTTCCTCAAGGTGCCGGCCACCCAGGGCCGGAAACAACAGCGGCACCGGACCTTCCGGTCGGTGCCGCCGCAATCGTCGCCGCAATCGCGGCGACAACATGAACCGCAGGATCAGGCGCGGCGCGCCATCATCAGCTTCTTGATCTCGGCAATGGCCAGTGCCGGGTTCAGGCCCTTCGGGCAGGTGCGCGAGCAGTTCATGATGGTGTGGCAGCGGTACAGCTTGAACGGATCTTCCAGTTCGTCCAGGCGCGCACCGGTGTCTTCATCGCGCGAGTCGACGATCCAGCGGTAGGCCTGCAGCAGGATGGCCGGGCCCAGGTAACGCTCGCCGTTCCACCAGTAGCTTGGGCAGCTGGTCGAGCAGCACGCGCACAGGATGCACTCGTACAGGCCGTCCAGCTTCTTGCGGTCTTCCGGCGACTGCAGGCGCTCGCGATCCGGCGGCGGCGGGGTCTGCGTGCGGATCCACGGCTTGATCGACGCGTACTGCGCGTAGAAGTGGGTCAGGTCCGGCACTAGGTCCTTGACCACGCTCATGTGCGGCAGCGGGTAGATCGGCACTTCGGCCTTGCCGCAGTCGGCAATGGCGCGGGTGCAGGCCAGCGTGTTGGTGCCGTCGATGTTCATCGCGCACGAACCGCAGATGCCTTCGCGGCACGAACGACGGAAGGTCAGGGTCGGATCGACCTCGTTCTTGATCTTGATCAGCGCGTCCAGGACCATCGGGCCGCAGGCGTCCAGATCGATCTCATACGTATCGGTGCGCGGGTTGCTGTCGTCGTCGGGACTCCAGCGGTAGATCTTGAACGTACGGGTGTTCTTCGCACCGCTCTTGGCGGGGAAGTGCTTGCCCTTTCCGATCTTGGAATTCTTGGGGAGGGAAAACTCGGCCATGGCTGTTCTCGTTGGCTCAGGCGGCTCGCGCTGCGGTGCAGGCGCGGGTAGCACGGAAGATGAGGAAGTCGACACCCCCGGCCAGCGGCGCACGCGCCACCCCACCCATGCGGGTGGCGGTGGTCGCGGGCGCTGCGTGGACGGAGGTCATGCCGCAGGTCTCTTAGTAAACGCGCGGCTTGGGCGGGACGACGTCCACGTCCTTGCTCAGCGTGTACATGTGGACCGGACGGTAGTCGAACTCGCACTTGCCGTTCTCGTCGACGTTCACCAGCGTGTGCTTCTGCCAGTTGACGTCGTCGCGGTCCGGGAAGTCCTCATGCGCATGCGCGCCACGGCTTTCCTTGCGCTGTTCGGCCGAGTTGATGGTCGCCACCGCGTTGAGCAGCAGGTTGTTCAACTCGTAGGTTTCGATCAGGTCCGAGTTCCACACCAGCGAACGGTCGGTGACCTTGACGTCCTGGAAGGAGTCGAAGATCTCGGCCATCTTGCTGCAGCCCTCTTCCAGGGTCTTGCTGGTCCGGAACACCGCCGCGTCGTTCTGCATGGTGCGCTGCATGCGATCGCGGATGACCGAGGTCGGGGTGTCGCCGTTGGCGTAGCGCAGCTTGTCCAGCAGGCCCAGCGCCTTGTCGCACGCATCCGACGGCAGGGTCTTGTGCGGCGCGCCGGACTTGATGGTCTCGGCACAGCGGTTGGCCACCGCACGGCCGAACACCACCAGGTCGAGCAGCGAGTTGGAGCCCAGGCGGTTGGCGCCGTGCACCGACACGCAGGCCGCTTCGCCGATGGCGTACAGGCCCGGCACGACGGCATCGGGGTTGTCGCCGACCTTGCGCACGACTTCGCCGTGGTAGTTGGTCGGGATGCCACCCATGTTGTAGTGCACGGTCGGGATGACCGGGATCGGCTGCTTGTGCACGTCCACGCCGGCGAAGATGCGGGCGCTTTCGGCGATACCCGGCAGCTTGTCGTCGATGACGCCCGGGCCGAGGTGGGTCAGGTCGAGCAGGATGTGATCCTTGTGCTCGCCGACACCGCGGCCTTCGCGGATCTCGATGGTCATCGAACGCGACACCACGTCGCGCGAGGCCAGATCCTTGTAGTGCGGTGCATAGCGCTCCATGAAGCGCTCGCCGTTGCTGTTGCGCAGGATGCCGCCTTCGCCACGCACGCCTTCGGTGATCAGGCAGCCCGCGCCGTAGATACCGGTCGGGTGGAACTGGACGAACTCCATGTCCTGCATCGGCAGGCCGGCACGCATGACCAGACCGCCGCCGTCGCCGGTGCAGGTGTGGGCCGAGGTGGCGCTGAAGTAGGCGCGGCCGTAACCGCCGGTGGCCAGCACCACGCCGTGGGCGCGGAACAGGTGCAGCGAGCCGTCGGCCATGTCCAGGGCGAGCACGCCGCGGCAGACGCCTTCGTCATCGAAGATCAGGTCGAGCGCGAAGTACTCGATCATGAAGCGCGCGTTGTGCGCCAGCGACTGCTGGTACAGCGTGTGCAGCATGGCGTGGCCGGTACGGTCGGCCGCGGCGCAGGTGCGCTGCGCGGACGGGCCTTCGCCGTACTTGGTGGTCATGCCACCGAACGGGCGCTGGTAGATCTTGCCCTCTTCGGTACGGCTGAACGGCACGCCGTAGTGTTCCAGTTCGATGATGGCCGGAATCGCTTCGCGGCACATGTACTCGATGGCGTCCTGGTCACCCAGCCAATCCGAGCCCTTGATGGTGTCGAAGAAGTGGTAACGCCAGTCGTCTTCGCCCATGTTGCCGAGCGCGGCGGAAATACCGCCCTGCGCGGCCACGGTGTGCGAACGGGTCGGGAAGACCTTGGTCAGGCAGACGGTCTGCAGGCCCTTGGCGGCAAGACCGAACGTAGCGCGTAGGCCAGCGCCACCGGCGCCGACCACGACCATGTCGTACTTGTGTTCCGTAATCTTGTAAGCGGACATCTAATCTGGATTCCTGTCTTGGTGCCTGGACTCAGGCAGCGCCGAGCGCAATGCGGGCGACCGCAAACACACTGACGATCGCGCCGAGCACGGCGATGAACTTCACCGTGGTCTGCAGCGCCAGGGCCAGCAGCGAGTTGTGGATGTAGTCTTCCAGCACGACCTGCAGGCCGAGCTGGGCGTGCCAGAACATCGCGACCAGGAAGCCGACCAGCAGCACCGCATTCCACGGCTTGGACACCGCGTCGGTGGCGGTCACGTAATCGGCGCCGATCAGGCTCAGCACGAACACCAGGAACCACACGGTCAGGCCGACCAGCGCGGTGGCGGTCAGGCGCTGCATCACGAAGTGCTCGGTACCGGTCTTGGCCGCGCCAAGGCCACGCACGTTCTTCAGCGGGGTACGGTACTTGTTCATGCGGCGGCTCCGGCGAAGACGTAGGCCCAGACCAGGGCGGTGATCACCAGGCTGGCGAAGACCGAGATCCAGCTGCTGCGCACGAAGGCAGGAATGGAGAAGCCGATGGCGAAGTCCTGCACGATGTGGCGGATGCCGTTGCACAGGTGGTAGGCGAAGGCCCACGTCCATGCAAACAGGAACAACTTGCCGTACCAGCTACCGGCATGGCCGGTGAAGCAGTTCCAGGATTCAGGGCCCATCATCAGGGCGAGCAGGCCGCCGGCGATGATCAGGGCTCCAACAGACAGAAAGATGCCGGAGGCTCGATGCAGGATCGAGGTGGCCATCTGAATCTGCCAGCGATACACCTGAAGGTGCGGGGAAAGGGGACGTTCTCTGGCGGCCATTCGCTGGGCTCGTTGTCTCGGCTGGGCGGCGCAATGCCGCGTTGGCTCAATGCTGATCAAAAATCGATGCAGCGTCCGTTTTTCTCCCAGTCTCCATACCGCACCGGATCGAGTCCGCCGCGGCCACCAATCTCCACGGGCACCACAGGGGTCTGCGGAAGCGGCTGCTTCTCATCGACCTGCGGGGCTTCGGAGTCGGAATCTGGAGTGGGGGTTGTTTGGCCTATCATGGGTGGTCTCGCAACGCACAAATTTTAGACCCCGTTCACGTGCCTGACAACCTGCCCATGGATTTCAACGGTTTTCCGCGCCTCTCCGGTCACCAGCTGCTCAGTCTGGATGGTCCCGATGCGGCCGCGTTCGCCCACGCCCAATTTTCCAGCGACGTCACCGCCCTGCCCGTCCGGCATTGGCAGTGGAGCGCCTGGCTGAGCGCCAAAGGCCGCACCATTGCTGTGTTCCAGCTGATCCGGGTGGACGAAGAACGGATCGTGCTGGTGCTCGCCGACGGCGACGCCGATGCGATTGCGTCGCAATTGCAGCGTTTTGTGTTCCGTCGGAAGGTCACGATCGCGGTGCGCGCGGACCGGATCGTGGCCGGCAGCTTCACTGCGCCGGAAGCGGCATCAGGTGCCGCAATCGCGGTGCATGGTGAGACGCTGGAGCTGGATGTGGGCAGCGATGCCCTGCCGCGGACGCTGCGGATCGCGCCGCTGGACGATCACCCGGCCAGCGACGATGCCAGCTTCGCGCTGGCCTGGCGCCAATC
>NZ_QAIW01000075.1:0-8385 GCF_003061285.1 Stenotrophomonas sp. HMWF003
GTCCTGGGTGTGCTGGCACTGTTTCGACGACATGCCTGGGGACGCGGATTGGGCACCTTGGTCGGCGCATGCGTGTTACTGATAGGCGCGTACGTGGCATGCGTGGACACCTGGCGTTTCTGGCCAGACCGCGGGGCTGCCGATGCACCGACGCGGGTTGCCATCGTCGTTGGCTGCGGGCTGCTGTGGCTGTGTTTGCTCGTACTGACAGTTGCCGTGCGGCGGGGCAAATCGTGCGGGGCAGACGGCGGCGTTCGCGCGACGACGCGCTATCCCTGACGCAATTTTCAGGAACTTCTCGCCGACTTCGTCCAGTGCTTGCTGGGTCCCCATCGGCGCCATAAGATCGTGGATGCGCCCCGGGGAAAGGGGGCCCCAGCCCAATCCATTCACGCCGATACCGACGCACCCGTGGGTGTTTGCCGTGTTCTCAACGTAGATCGAGGTAGCAATGGCAGATCCCTACAACAGCGGACCACGGCCGCCGTCCGCGCCGCGTCTGGACGATTCGATGGTCACCACGGCAATGGAACTGCCGGGCTTCCGGGTTGTGCGCAGCTTGGGCGTGGTGCGCGGTATCACGGTGCGCTCGCGTTCCATCGTGGGCAATTTCCTGGGCGGGCTGCAGACGATCTTCGGGGGCAACATCACCATCTACACCGAACTCTGCGAACAGGCCCGGGAAGAGACCTATCGCGACATGGCAAAGCATGCGCGGATGCTGGGGGCGAACGCGATCATCGCGATGCGCTATGACGCTACCGATGTGATGACCGGTCTTACCGAAGTGTTGTGTTACGGCACGGCAGTGGTGGTGGAGCCGGTGGGGTTGTAGCACCGGATCATGCGTCGGCAGATGACGGGTGGGTTGGCGCCCCGTCATCCCATCCCGGCGTTAGCTGTTCTTCGAACAGAGGGTGATTACATATCGCGCTGTGTAAATCGCCCGCTCCATCACCTCATGAAAGCTGTTGGCATACTCGGGCATCTCGTGACCGAGCTCCACGATCTCCAACTCGCCTTCGGCGTTTCTAACGTGTGGATCCAGCAGGATGAACTCGGGTTGATGATGTGGCGGCCCAGAGAGTTGTATGGTGCCCTCCAGGCGACTCCATACGTCGTCCGCCATCTCGCCAGTCTGGTCGTCGAGTGCGTCACGCCATAGCGCTGCTTGGTGTGCGTGGTCTTCCCCGAAGTGGGTGATGAGCTCGACGGGAAGAAGGGTGTTTACGATCGCACCGGGCATGAAGAAGCCATTGGCCACTCTGAGAAACGCTCTGTAGCTGGAAGGTAGCTCAATGCCGAGGCGCTGCTGGGCCTCGTGGATCTGACGGTCCGTCGCCGGGGGCATGCCGAGCCACCGCGCCTCGCCTGCAATGATGGCCTTTGCCAAGGCGGCCATCGGGTGGTCCGGGTGCCGCTGGGTGAACGCTCCCAGCCTTACTTCCAGTGAAGGGTATCCATGCAGGTGCACGAGTTCGGCAAGAGAGACTTCGTTGAGTTCGTGTAGCAGATCAATCCACATGATGTGGTCCATCCTGTTGAATCGAGGCGTGCCGAGCTGAACGGTGTTGAGCCGGTAACCGATAGGACAAGACGAGTGCAACGGCGACACAGCTACGATGTCCTTGAATGAAGTTTCAGTCCGTACCGAACGGAATGGAGCGCGCTCTTCATTACATCCTCGAAGCCACCTACGTAATCGGGGCCTTCGTGCACGAGCTCCAGGATTTCGAATCCCTTGGCGACGGCGTCGCGGTCAAGATCCATGAGCACATACTCTGGCCTGCCGTTTGGTGGTCCTGATAGTTGAATGGTGTGCTCCAGTCGACTCTGTACGAAGTATGCGAACTCCCCTGTATGGTCATTCAATCCCTCCCGCCAGAGCCGCGCTTCCTCGGCGTGTTCATCGCCGAATGGGCTGATCAGCTCCACAGGAAGGATGCAACTGATTGCCTCGCCGGGAATGAGAAATCCGTTAGACACCTGCAGGAAGGATTTGTAGCTGGATGGCAACGGCATGCCGAGGCGCAGTTCTGCTGCTTCCATGCGCTCCTGGCTCGCTGGTGGCATTCCCAACCATGTTGCTTTGCCTTGGATGGTGTCCGCAGCAAGCTGGGCGATGCTGCTGCCTGGATACCGCTCTATGATCTGAGCCATCCCCAGTCCCGGCGGAGGAGAGGCCAGAACGTGCGGGATGATCTCCAGGCAAGCTTGATTTAGCTCGGTCAGAAGTGAGTTCCAGGTTTCACTGTTCATTGCCTGTATGTCCTCCGATACGCCCCGCTCATTCGCATGCCTGCGTCGGCATCAGGATTTGGGTGGTACGGGCTTGTGTTGATCACTCTGTGATATCTACCCAGAATTCCTCGCCCTCCAGCACTCTGGCTTCGGTGCACAAGAGGGTGCCCAAGCGATTTCCAACATCCTGGTTGTCCGCTCCTGCGATGTACTTCACAGACATGGACGTCTCAGGGACCAATGATGCTCCCTGATTTGTTGCTGCGAAGGGGTACTCATCACAATTGAGGCCGGCCTCTGCACCACCCGGAAATCGGCTTTTGCACAGTTCGCCCGAGGCTCTTCGATTTGCTCTTCTGACGGTGCCATTCTGCGTGCGAGTCAGGGCCGTTCCGCGAAGATTTTGGTCGGTGTGCCAATATCCGGGCCGTCCCGGAAGCACTGACTGGGCGGCCTGGATGTGGATAGCTGATTCGTCGGTATCCGGGTTGCTCAGGCTCACCTCAAACACAGTGGGGTAGTCGGTGAAACGACACCCCGATGTGTTACTCCTGGACAGCGTGTCGCAGCGTAATTGCGGCGCGACCATTTGTATTGGCGTCTGGTCGACGTTGAATCGTGTCAAAACCAGCTGTGTGTTCTGACTGGTCTTGCCATCGTCCGTATCGAAGCGAAGCGCGGCGGAGAATTCGTAGATTCCTGGTCCACTCAGCGTTTGTGGCTCGAACTGCTGCTTCTCAGTGCAACTGCCGCAGTATAGATCGGGGGCTACGATCAGCCCGGCCATTGCGTTGCCTTGTATGGCTTCAAACTCGACGCGGACGCGGTGCGTCCATGCGGTGCGACTTTGCGGGACAGACACATAGTCATACATTGTCACGTTTGCCACTTCTTCCTCACCCGTTTCCGGGTTGTGTGAGGAGTACGTCGCGACCCGTTTTACGCAGTAGTGCTTTCGCGAACCAGTGGCTTCTTCCTCATCCTTGTCCGTCGCATCCTTGCACGCTTCTTCGAACGACATCTCCGGATTCTGCAGGCTGTACTCGTACTGCCGCAGCTCGTCCAGCGACATGCTGGCGACCATCTCCGCATCGGTGGGGCAACCTTCTTCATCCTGCGCATAGGCGGGCAATGCAGACAACGCAATGGCCAAGGCCAGCGGGGTGAGCTTCATGTACTTCTCCTGGAAGTTGGATGCGTGGATGCATCCGGTATCCCGGTGTTACGCCTGCTCAAGATGCTTCGATGTAGGGAAACTGCACTGCGTGCGCGAAGCGTGACGCTCCGTCGGCGGCGCCTGTGCCGCACTGCACGCTTGGCAGCTCGAAAGTGTTTGGGCTGCATGGCGGCATGACGATCCGTCACTGTCAGCGCGTGTCGCGATCAGCCGCTTCATGCGCGTTCCAATCAGAATCGGAGGCAGGGAGATGCATGCCGAGGGCGTGCTGCCACGTCCCGCGCCATCGTTGAAACCGACCGCCATCTATCCGATAGTGTCCCGGCCACGCACTGGATTCGGGCGCGGTGGCCATTCTCCAAACGGACGAGGTGGAATGCATGCGGCGGTTGATGGTTATCGGAATTGCAGTCCTGCTGCTGGTCTCACCGGCGTCCCGTGCCAAGTCGCCTGAGCCGGAACAGGACACGGCCCAGCAGGCACTCACGGCGTGGCTGGCCGCCTTCAACGACGCCGACGGCGATGCACTGCGCGCGGTACGTGAGAAGTACGGCATGCGCCCCAATCGTGTGGCCGATCTCGAATTCCGCAAGGACACCGGTGCCCTGCAGGTACTCGAGGCCAGGCCCGGCACCGCTGGCACGGCGCAGGTACTGGTGCTGCCAACGGTGAATGACCGCGCGATGCTGGTCACCGCGTCCGTCGACCCGACATCCGGCGCAACCGCGCTCCAGTTCGAAGGCGCCGAAACGCCACCCCGGTTCGCGCCCAAGCGTGTGCCGGAAGCCACCCTCCTGGCCGACGCCAATGCGCGACTCGACGCACTGCAGGCATCGGACGAGGTTGCCGGTGCCTTCCTCGTTGCCAGGAACGGCGAGGTGCGGATGCAGTGGCAGGGTGGGCGGGCCGACCGCGATCGTGCGCTGGCCGTGTCCGCCGACACCCGGTTCCGCCTGGCATCGTTGAACAAGATGTTCACCGCCGTGGCCATCCTGCAGCTGGAGCAGGCGGGCAAGCTGTCCCTGGACGATTCCCTGGGCAAGCACCTGCCGACCTACCCGAACCGTGCGGTGGCCGATGCGGTCACGCTGCGCCAGCTGCTGAACCACACCAGCGGGCTGGGCGACATCTTCGGCGAGAAGGCCAGCAGCACCTCCGGCGCGCTGCGCACCCTGCACGACTACTGGGCGGTGTTCGCGGCTGAGCCACTGGCTTTCCCGCCGGGCAGCAAGGACCAGTACTCGAACTACGCCTATATCCTGCTGGGCTCGGTGATCGAGGCGGTGTCGGGTCAGTCTTACTACGACTATGTGGATACCCACGTCTACCGGGTAGCGGGCATGACCGCGACCGGATCCCTGCCGGAGTCCACACCGGTCCCGGCCCGGGCGAACGCGTACACCCGGGTGGATGGGAAATGGGCGTTGGAAACGGCATCGCTGCCCTGGCGCGGCACCTCGGCGGGCGGTGGTTACAGCACCGTGGGCGACCTGCTGAAATTCGGCGAGGCACTGCGCACGGGAAAGCTTCTGCCGCGCGCCGTTTTGGCGACAGCCACCGCGCCACAGAACACCATGGGCTGGTATGGCTATGGCTTCATGGTGCGTGGCCAGGGCAGGGAGCGTCTGTATGGGCACGAAGGCGGTGCGCCCGGTGCGAACGCGGTGTTCTATGTGCTTCCCGAGCAGGGCTATGTGCTGGTGGGGTTGAGCAACGTGGACCCGGAGGCGATGGGCAACGTGGTCAATTTCGTGGCCAATCGGCTTCCACTGTGAACGTGCACGGGCAGGGCAAAGGTGCTGACAGCATGAGCGCACACGCCGCGGGTCCATGCCGGGGCCGGCACGTCGCACGGTTGTACGCCGGCGCACTTGCCTGCCTGCCACTGCCGGCGCTGGCGTCGGATTTCACCGGCCTGCTCACCGGCATGACGCTGCTGCTGCTCGCAGTCACCCTGGTGGTGTTGCTGCCCCTGCTGCTGGTCCGCCGGCATGCCTGGGTGCGGTGGCTGGGTACGTTCGTGGGCGTGGGCGTATTGCTTATTGGCCTTGGCACTGCGGGCGTGGATACCTGGCGGCTGGTGGCCCGGACCAGGGCGGAGGACGTGCTGTCGGTGGGCACCGGCCTGCTGCTGCTCTACCTGCTGCTATGGCTGGCCATTGCCTACACGACGTACCGTCTTCAGCGCGGGCCGGCCGGACCGGGCACACGCGGGCGCTGACGATACCTGTAGCGTATTGCCACGGCACGCAACAGGTATTGGCGGCGCACCCTGTTGCTGTCCGATGCTGTGCGGATGACAACAACGCATCACGTTTCCTTCCAAGGCCAGGTGGGCCTGGTGACCGGCGCGGCCAGTGGGCTGGGTCTGGCCTATAGCCGTCTGCTGGCCCAGCGCGGCGCACAGGTGGTAATGCACGACGTGGGTGCCGGGCTGGACGGCACGGGCCACGACCCGCAGCGGATTGCCCGGACGGTCGCGCTGCTGCGCGAGGGCGGGCTGGGCGTGCACGCGGCACACGGCAGCATCGACACCCGCGCCGACTGCCAGGCCCTGGTCGCCGGCATCCTGCAGTGCCACGGGCGGCTGGATTTCATCATCCACAATGCCGGGTGGGTGGAGTACCAGTCGATCAACGAACTGGACGATGACCACTTCGACCGCATGATGACGCTCGCCGCCAAGACGCCGCTGTGGCTGGCCGAGGCCGCGTGGCCCTCGATGCAGACCAACCGCCACGGTCGCATCGTACTCACCACCTCCGACCGTGCGCTGTACCCGCAGTACGTGCAGAAGGGGCTGGCAGCCTATGCCGCAGCCAAACTGGCGGCGGTGGGCATCGTCAACGTTCTGGCTGCCGAGGGCGCGCCGCATGGCATCGTGGTCAACGCGGTGTCGCCGGTGGCCAAGACCCGCATGTGGGGCGTGGAAGGCGAGCCGGACGAGCTGCATCCGGATGCGGTGGCGCCGGGCGTGGCATTCCTGGTGTCCCCGGCGTGCGTGGACGGCGGCTGGATCCTGCGGGCCAGCAACGGCCAGTTCCATGCCACGCGCAGCACCGAGGCCGAGGGCGTGGCCTACCCGCGCGATCTGCGCGCGGTGCGTGCCGGCAGCATCGAAGACATCGCCGGGCAGTGGCCGGCCATTGCACCGACGGTGGCGGAATCGCGCTGACGTCCGCGCTGTGGCGAGATCCTGTACCGGTCCATTGAGGGTGACGATGCGCGCTTCGCGCTCCAGCTGTGGATGTGCGGCGCGACGCGCTTACAGATAAGCGCGCAGGTGCTGGATCGTGCGGAACACATCGGTGATGGTCTCCAGCGCGTCACCGCGCATCAGGCGGCTGTTGTCCGGGGCGTCGGCACCGCTGGCAAGCAGCACGAACTGGTTGGCGGGGTCCGGCTGGTGGACCAGCCCGTAGAGTGCGCGCCGGTCCAGGCAGCTGTTTTCCGGAGTGCGCGAGGTGCCGCGCTCCGGCACGTTGGCCAGCCGTTCCAAGGTGGGCGGAGTGCGGTCCAGGTAGTCGTAGAACGCCACGACCGGCGCACCGTCGCTGATCTCCAGCACGTAGAGCGCGTGGTAGTGGTCATCCACCTGCATGGACGCAACGTCACCGGCGCGCCAGCGCGTGAGTGATTTCTGCAGGCCCGGGCGTCGCACCGGCATCACCGGTGCGCTTTTGAGCAGGCGGACGATGTCCGGGCTTTTGCGGTAGAAGTGGTCACTCAGTGCCACCGCCTTGTTCAGGGCCTTGATCGCGGCAAGCGCCTTGGCCGTCAACGCAGGGGACTGGATGCCCTGTTGATGCAGGGCGGTGGCCAGGGCCAACGCGGTGGTGTGGCGGTACAGCGGCGTGGCGACCGTGTCGTCGCTGTCCAGGATGTGGTGCCAGCGCATCAACAGCGTGTCGACGACGCCCTCACCGATGGTCGCCTGGCTGTGCGCGGCAGGATCGGGACCGGAGCGCGCGCGCCGCACGCAGTGCTTCACGTCGCGTTCGATGGCATCCACCAGATCGCCGCCGGCGAGCTGCTGGAGAATGCTGCGATGGGTGATCGACATGAACGGCTCCGGTCCGTGGAAGGCCGAACAGCATAGCCCGCGCGCTGGACGGCGACGCTATGCGGTTCAGCGGTACGCACGTAGCCAATGGAGGGTGCGGAACACGTCGCTGACGGTGTACAGCCCGTCGCGGCGAAGCAGGTGGCGGTTGTCCGGCCCTTCGGCGCCGCTGGCGAGCAGAACGAACTGGTTCGCTGGATCCGGTTGGTGGACCAGGCCGTACAGGGCCAGACGATGCAGGTAATTGTCCTTCGGATCCGGCGAGGTGCCGCGCGCCGGTAGCGTCGCCAGCACGTCCAGGGGGGGCGCGACAGGGCTGAGGTAGTCATAGAACTCCACCACCGGTGCGCCCTGGTTGGCACTCAGCACGTAGAACGCATGGTACTGGCCGTCCACCTGCACCGAGGCGATGTCACCGGCGCGCCATCGGGTGAAGGACTTCTGCATGCCCGGGCGGCGCGCTGGCATCACCGGTTCGCTTTCCAACAGGCTGGCGATCTGCGCGCTCTTGCGGCGGAAGTGATCGCTCAAGGCCCCCGCCTCGCTCAAGGCGCTGATCGCCGCGATGGCCTGGGCGGTCACCGCGGCGGATGCGAACCCCTGCTGGTGCAGTGCGGTGGCCAGCGCCAGTGCGGTGGTGTGGCGGTACAGCGGGGTGGTGATGCTGTCGTCGCTGTCCAGGATGCACTGCCAGCGCAGCATCAGGGTGGCAATGACCTCCGCGCCGATCTCGGCCGGTTCACGCGCAGCCTTGTCGGGGGAAAGACGCGCCCACAACGCGCAGCGCTTCACGTCAGATTCGATCGCTTCCACCAGTTCGCCGCCGGCCAGGTGGTTGAGCACGTTGCGGTGGGTGAGGGTCACGGTGGTCGCTCGGTGTGCAGGCCGGACAGTTTAGCGGGTG
>NZ_QAIW01000076.1:0-9548 GCF_003061285.1 Stenotrophomonas sp. HMWF003
ACCGTGGAACGGATTCGCGCCCACCTCGGCACCGGCTCTCCGAATACAGTGACCCGCTGGCTGGAGACGTGGTGGTCCAGCGTCGGCAGCCGCCTTCGGCAACGCAGCATCGAAGATGCGCGCCCGGAAGTGCCGGCCGACGTCATGGGGCTCGCGCAGCGCTGCTGGAGCGCTGCGCTGCAGAGCGCAGGGGAGCAGGCACGACGGGAACTGGAGGCTGAGCGCACTTTGGTAGCCGACGAAGCTGCCCAATTGGCCGCTACCCAAACGCTCCGCAGCCAAGAGCGCCAAGAGCTTGCACTGGCCCTGGCGCAGACGGCTGCTGCGCAGACCTCCATTGAGCTTCTCCGCAACCAGCTGGCAGAGGCCAGCACGCAGTCACAAGAGGTTCGCGCGCAGCGGGATGGCGCCTGCGCGCGCGCCGAGGCCTTGGGCCAACAGCTGCAGCAGCTCCAGGCCTTGGCGCAACGGCAGCGCGAGCACGACGACGAAGAGCGAAGCAAGCTGAACGCGCATCTGCGCGCTACAGAGGACCGTTGCCTGCTCGAGATCGATACGCTTCGCCAACAACTCCGGGATCTGCAGGCTCAGTTGGCGCGAGCGGCCAAAGCTGCATTGGCCCAGAAAGGCGCTCATGATGCTGCCCTGTCCGCAGCGCAGGCCGCCTTGTCCGGCGCGCAGCGGGAGCTGCAGGTGCAAACCGCCCTGGCTGACGCGCACGCCGCGCAAGTGGCCCGACTGACCGACCTGCCCGAACGCATGCAAGCCGCCTTGGCGCGTGGGCCGCGCCTGCCCCCGAGGCAGCCCCGAACGGCGACCAAAACCGCGACGGCTTCGGGCGCGACAGCTGCGCGATCGCGCCGTGATCCCCCCGGTGCCGCGGCCACTGCACCGGCACGGGCTAGTCGGCGCCGTAAAACCGGGTAATCTCTCCCTGTGCGACGTGCCCGAGGCAACCTGCAATCACCACAGGATTCGGCGCGCCACAAGGACCAGGGGCACAAGGAGTTATCACGTATGGGTTTTCTAACTGACGATGAACGTCAGCAGCTGCGCATTCACAGCATGATCCTGCACGTGGTCGGCGACGGCGATTTCGAGCCACAACCGGCTCGGGCTGTCGAGCACGCGCAGTTTTTCCTCTCGCGCATCCGGGACACCGATGTCGCTGCGGTCCATCAGTTCCGGCAGCGCGCTCCCACCCGCGATATGTTGGCGCGAATGGCCGTCGCCGCCGAGACCTTTGAGGATGGCGCGCAATCGCTATCGGCTGCGTTCTCGCGGCAACACCGGACCACCACGCGTGACGGTGCGTTCTTCATCTTTGAACTTCGCGTGACCGACCCTGCGGTTCGGATCTACAGCCTGATCAAGTATGACTATCGCGAGGCCATCGAGCAGGCGATCGAGGCGGACGGGCAGCAGCGCCTACGCCAGATCGTGCATGCTTTCATTGATGATAAGAAGGCGATCCAGAAATCTGCCCTGATTCGCATCACCGACGGGGTGGTGGAGCCCCAGGTGTCGGCCCGGGATCGCACCAAGACCTCCCCCGACATTGCCGATTACTTCTCGACGTTCCTCGATGTTGATCGTGCGCGCACCGATGAGGAGCTGAATATCTCGCTGCTGGACTCCCTGCGACAGGTGCTGGTCGCCTCGATCGACCTGTTGCCCGAGCGCGACCCAGCTACCGCCCTGAAGACCGCCAAGGCCCTGTTGCGTGACCGTCAGCAAATCGACCAGGACGCCATCGTGGACGCGGTGTTCGCCGCCGCCGGCCACCCCGACGAGGAAGTGCAGCTGGTGCTGCGTCATCGCATCACGCGCAAGTTGCAGAGCCAGCGCTTGGCCGGGTTGGCGTTCCCTCCGGACCGCCGGGTACTACGTCGGCCACCGATGCGCAGGATTCGTACTGCTGAGGGCGTGACGGTGACCTATCCGGATGGAGTCACGGTCACGCGCGTTCCGCGCGAGAACGCCCTGGGCGAAATCATCACCATCACCACCGACTTGATCGTGGAGGAAACCCTTGTCCGTGAAGGAGCTCGCTGAGGCCATTGACCGCCTGGTGGAGGCGGGCGGGGCGCTGGTGACCGAAACAGTCGACATCACGGTGGTGTCGCAGCTGTCGGCGGCTAACGCCGATGCGCTCACGGCATTGTGCGCGGAGCTGGACTGGACGATTGAACTGTATGATCGCGCCGGCGAGCTGTTAGAGCGGAATCAGGCAACACACGAAGAATTCAGCCCCTACCGATTCCATCTAAAAAAGCCACCGGCAGCGCCGGGTGTGCTGCGTTTACTAACCCGCGCGGGGTTGCGGCGTGCATTGCAGGAGGGGCAGCCGGCTCCGGTATGGGCGATTCTCGGATTCACTGCTCGGATCTCGTGCGGACTGCGCGTACTCCAAGGATGGGACGAGTCAACGCCCCCCGCAGAGATTCCAGCGACCAAGTCACCGCGCAAATTGGTGCGCGAGTACGGCCAGGTTCGGCAGGTGCCCAGTGATGTACGCCTGTGGCTCTCCGCAGAACTGGATGAAGCCACTTACATCCAGCCCGCCGCCCAGGCATGGGTATCGGCAGCCACCTCCGCACTTACCGCATGTCTGCCAAATGAGATCGATGCAGACGATGGACGATTGAAGTTCCGCGGACCTCCGCGATTCGAGCTGACTGCCTACGATTGCGCCGATCAACCGCTGGATCGCGGCACCTTCAATGTTGTGCTGCGCGCAATTGAGTGGGTGTTTGAAAGCGACCGCGAGGCCGAGCTCAGACACACGCTACTTGCTGGTGAGCTCGCTCGATCCGGGCCGTTGCAAGAGGGAACCACGCAATTCTTGCAGGCGCATCTCGGGCATGCCCTGGAGAGTGCTCACATTGCATATCAGATGGCGCTTTCCGAAACTGCTCGCGACACCCTAAAGATCCTGGGGGAGCTTCGCAAGACGGTTACCGACGAAACAGCGAAACTGGCAGAAATGAGCCGCCAGCTCACCGGTGCCGTATCTGCAGCGGTGGCTACCGGCATCGGCCTGATCGCTGCGCGCGTAGCCGCCAACGCGCCGGCCGTCTTGATTGTGTCCGTCGTGGCTGTCGTACTGATCTACATTGCGATGATCATTTCCTCTGGCATCCGTTTCATGCAACTGCAGCGCACCTTGCGCGCCGAATGGCAGCACCGCCTTTACCGCTTTTTGCCCCGTAGTGAGTACGCCACACTGGTGACCGCTCCCACTGGACGCGCCGAAGCGTCGTTTCGGATGACCGCTTGGCTAGGGGGGAGTGCGGTTGCAGTGCTGAGCGTGGCGTGCCTATGGGTCGCAGTGTCCACTCCGAACGCAGCGGCAGTGACGGAGGGTCCCGCTACGACACCGCCGCAAAGTGTCTCGTCGCAAGCACGGAAGGTGCCACTGCCGTCGCCGGCGGGGCCAACTTCACGACCTACAGCCGCGACGGCGATGCCGGCCTGCCCCTCCGGGCAGGCGGCGTGCAACCAAGCAAGCACAGCGGGACCCGTCCCTGCCAGCTCCGAAGTGCCTCCGTCGGCTCCGGTCACAAAATAGCTCCCGCGGCGGGCATGGCAGGGCCGCCGTCAGTTGTCAGGGCCGGGGCAGGGCGCCTGGTTGAACCGGTCGCCGCGGCTACCGCACGGTGCACGGCAACTGTGCTCGTTCACCTCTAAAGCTCAAAGATATAGGCCCACCATGCTCGCCGGAAGCGAACCTGCGAAGCAGGGCGACGTGTTACGGACTGATTAAACCACCACAAAAACCGCACGAGGAGCGTTTAAGAACTGGCGACGCAGGCCGATAACAGCTGCGTTGAACTAACATCCACTCGGAGAACGTGCAGTGTCTGACAACCCCTCATATCAATATCTTCCCGCCGAAGGGTGGTATTTCACTCATCCGAACAGCGAGGGAGCCAGCTTCCCTCGTACCTTCTATCGAGTGGCACTTTGGCGAGTTGAAACAGATGGCAGCATCCTGGGCTTGATTTCTGTTCGTCTTGGATCTGAGCATGCGGCCGATCCAGTGCGCTTGATCTCGCCACCGCGCGGAAAGGGCGCGCAATACGTTCATATGGATGACCTCACTGACGAAGATCGAGCAGAGATCACAAAGCGACGTTTCTCCTGATCTTCGCCTGGCACATATGAGGCTTGAGGATGCACTCCATCCAGGTCGCGCTGCACCTGCACACCACCTCGTTAAGAAGGAACTAATCCATGGCAAGAATCGGATTTGAACTATCCGGCTGTACTGAGCAAATCTTGGCCGCCGTCAACACGAAAATCGAAGCCATCCCTGGAGTAAAATCCTTCCGGATAACCCAATCGATCCGAGATGCATCGGTACTTATCGTCGACTTCGGGGGGGATGAGAAGGCGCTCACCGCCCTGTTGAAACAAGCGCTCACGCCTCTCTGCGTGAGCGTACAAGGCGGAAAAGCGACGATATTGATCCCGATCACCCGCCGCACCGAGAACCTCCGGTGGCGCAAACGGCAATTTCGAACAGGTGGCGGATGACCGGATTCAACGACGATGCCGGCTACGGTAGCAGGAAGAGGCGACGCGGTCCGCGATCGTCGCCTTGGAGCAGCAACTTGGAATGACTGTCCGGCAACGGGGCGAGGCCATCACAACCGCTGACTGCACACAGTTACCTATTGGCGGGTGGTGGCCACGCTCGAGCGCACTGTGGAGGTCGCTGCAGGCAGCACCTTGCCGGCAACCCATAAGCGCGTGCGTCGAGCCAACCCGAGCGCAGCGCAAGCCCAGCCATCACCAAAAAGCAGACCCTCTGCCAGAGTCAGCACCGAGCGCTAAAAGTGGGACGGCGGGCGTTCCTTAACAGGAGTTTTCAGCAGGATCTACCCGTGACCGCCATCCGATCAGCTACTGTTGCGAATCAGCACGGCTCAGCAACCGGTGCAGTGCATCCGCCCGATGTTCGCCGATCTCAGCGTCGGAATTAACGAGCGGAGCGCAACGGCCATGCTGAGGACACAGTAGAGGGGAGTAGGCCGCCCGGCGCGCTTCTCAAGTCGTAGCACCCAATGTGGCCCAACCGCCCCGACAGGCCCTGCGACGTGGACACCGCTATGGCTGTGCGGCTAATCATGGTTTTTCTTCTGGCGACTCGCAAAGCTACGTTGTGTCACGGGAGCTGACGCGCGGCTGCCGCAGTTTACGCACAACTCTATCTGATGTCGCCGTCTGTCCAATGGCCTGGCGTCCATAGGGCGTTTGAAGTGACTCAAGCCCTAGCAGCGCACGCACTTCCGCCGTGGTGGGCTTGGTGGTCGGAACCACCGTGAGCTCGCCACCCATCCTTTCCAGCACAGCGACAACAGTACCGAGGGCGGTACCGGCAGCCCCCTTCTCCAGCTCAATGATCGTCTTCCGGCTGACGCCTGCGGCGGTGCCCAGGTCCGACTGGCTCAGGCCGCGCTGAATGCGCATGCTCCTGATCTGGACGGCTAGGCGGAGCAAGACGATGTCATTCATGTCCTTTATTTTACACATCGATAGCCCCATGTCCGCAATATTGGACAACCGGCAACAGCCTCCTGATATAAGCTAACGCCGAAGATGGCTCCGTGCGGGCTTGTGTCTACGACCGCTGGCCGGGCATAGCTGCCGACCTATTGCCACGAATGGTCGATCGATTTTGGCGTGATACTGCGGGGAGTGTGCTATGGCTGCCTATCGCGTCGGCAATCGGCGCGGATCACGGCGGCGCATCGGCTTGAGGTGGAGTACCGCTCCTCTTGCCGATTTCGCACTCTTACGCACTAACCACTTCATCAGCGCGGTGGGGGTGACGTTCGTGACT
Source organism: Stenotrophomonas sp. HMWF003 (assembly GCF_003061285.1). Classification (NCBI taxonomy): domain Bacteria; kingdom Pseudomonadati; phylum Pseudomonadota; class Gammaproteobacteria; order Lysobacterales; family Lysobacteraceae; genus Stenotrophomonas; species Stenotrophomonas sp. HMWF003. The sequence continues at coordinate 5,849 of NZ_QAIW01000076.1, forward strand.
TCCCTGGCCTTCGTCGGCCTCCTGCTGGCCTTTGACGAATGGATGCGGCCGGTAAGCGACTTGAGCATTCTGCATTCCAGCTCAGAATTTGCGTTGTTCTAGAGCCACAATTGGATCACCACCTTGCGTCCGCGCTCCAAGACGAAAGATCCTGCCGGGCAGCTTCAAGCACCAGCGCGGGCTCCAGGATCAGCATTTCTGATGGCGAGTTCCCACGTAGCTGAGCATGGGGGGCAATAAACCACTCGAGCTCCTCCCAACCTGAGGTCCGCTCGCCGCCCGAAACTCCGTACTGACCGCGCAACAGCGCTAGAACTTCCTCAAGGACGGGCGAAGGCTTGCCGGTAGGATCGAGCTGCCATGGAGGAAAGAGATATAGAAGCTTTTCTGGAATCCACACCGCAAAAACAGCCCCAGATTGCAGGCATTGATTCAACGTCCGACCTTCGCGAGCAAGCTCGCAAAGTAGCGATTCGAACGTCGCCGCATCGAGCCAATTAATCACGGCCTTCGCCCTGCCTTGGGCAGATGCTGACGTTTCCGGAGGGGTTTCACAGCGCATTTTGTGTCTGATGCATGAGCTACTGGCCCTAAGAATGCCACGGCCGCTTGGTCTTAACATGTGGGGGAAATGTCTCAAGCGTCACTCGCAACTCGAAGTGCCTTCATGAATAGGCGAGGGCACTTGATGGGGACCAAAATCGGCGCACAATGACTCTCGGATGCTTGCTTCCGGAAGACGACAATGCCCGGCCCCGTCACGCAAGAAGAAGCCGTCGTAGCAATGATGTCCCTTCTTAAAAAGGGAATGGCGACCACTCAGCGGAACCTTCGACAAGAACTTGGAGGGCACGGCTCAGGCCCGAGGCTTAAGCGCTTCATCGAAGCGTTTTACGCCGAGTACGGTCCCGCGATGGTAAATAAGCCGAGCTCAGGTGCTGAGGGCGAAGATGATTCATCGGTCCGGCCGGCTGGTTCGGGTGCGATGATGTTGGTGCAAGCCACAGTACCGGCGGACAGTCCGTGGCGCCGGTTGATCGAGCTGCTCACTGCGTGGGAGTCAGATCTATTGCGCCGGGAGGAGACCTTGTCGAGGCGTGAGTACGATCCGCATCGTCGGCCTTACCCCTGAGCGATCTGTGGCGTCAAAAAACGTACTTACGCCGGACAAAGTACAAATTTAGTTGGCGCAAAAGTACAAATTTAGTTGTCCCGTCAGCTGACGAACAGATCCAGAGCTTGAACCAGCGCCAGCCAGAGCCAACGAAACGTGCCAGCCGGGCCATTACTCAATTTCGCATAATGTATATTATGTAAGGTTGTGGCTGGCCCGACTGGCACGGATGTTGCCTTTGCCTTGGGTCCGACCCGTCAGATGGAGCCTGACCAATGCGTGATCGCAAGCTGACCGGCCCTTGGGCCGGTTTTTCGTTCAAGGGTGGCCGACTGGTCACCCCCGAGGGACGCGAGCTCCTCCCGGAGGATCTGGCCTGGCTGTCGTTGACTGCCTGCATTGCGCAGGAATGGCGGGCCATGATGGCAGACACACGCCGCGGCTACGAGCCGAAGGATCGCCACGGAAAGCCTTGCAGCAGTAGGCGTTCGGCAAAGGCGATTCCTGCAGGGCGACGCGCGGCCGTGGTCAACCTGCGCGACTACGTGAGACGGACATACGAACAGCGGTTGACCGTGGGTGATCCCGGTGCCGGTGCCGGAGCAATTTCAGCTGGCCAGCTGGAACCGGGGCGGAACTCCGGCCAGCGCGTGTGAGGCGTCATCCGTAGGGGCGATGCCCCTACACCCCGTGATGCATCACGCAAAGATGGCCGCGACAGCTGCCAACAGGGTCAAGTGCGCAACGTAGTACCCGTAGAACGCCCAGCGTGTCCTGGGCACGGGCCACCGCCACTCCCCGGCCTGCATCAGCGGCAGCGCGAGAAGTGCCCAACCGTTGCCGTTGTAGAGGCACAGCAGGCCCATGGTGATCCAGACCCATATGGGCAGGACGGCATACAGGCGCGCCCGGCGCCAGTCCCATGACCCCAGCAGCCAGTGCATTCGTCGGCCATGCTGGCGAAACCAGCCCCACGCGGCCAGAACGAGCCACACGCCCGGCCACGCGTAATCCACGAACGGCGGCAGCGCGACCGCGCAGACGGCCACCAGCGGCCACAGGCGGCGTTGCAATGCCCATACCGCCGACGCAGCGAGAGCGAATGTGAGCAGGACGTTCAATGGCAGCAGCGAGCCAAACACGAGGTATGCCGGCAGCATGGCGACAAGCCCCCAAATTGCGAGGCGCTTGATGGACTTCAAGGCATCCGCGCCGGGCTGGGCGAGGTTGTAACCCATGACCAGGGCAAAGACGGGGAAGGCCACCCTCCCCGCTTCGGACACCACCGGGACGTACCCAAGGCCGAGGGCCGTCACCACGTGATCGCCGGTCATCAGCAGCACGGCCAACCACTTCAGCAACTCACGTCCGCCGCTGGTCATAGCTTTGCCTCCCGAAGGACAGTGACGCCGCCCTTGTAATCGGGCGACTCGGGGAAGCTCCCCAACGGACGCTGGCCGTGTTCAATCGTCGCCCCCTGCTCCGCCCTGCCCCGCGCGGCAATCTCGCCGCGTGCGCGATCCATCTGGGTCTGTGCATCAACGTAGCGATCTTGGCGATGGTCGCGGTACGGCTCGTATTGGCCGCGCCGAGCGACGAAGCGACACGTTGCGTCATCAAGATCGTATGACGTGCCCTGCTCAGTGATGCACGTGCAGCTAGGATCGTCATGCGCACCCTGAGCATTGACACCACCGGCAGAAGACATGCAGAACAGTCGCGGTGCCTCACTGGGCACGCTGATGGCGCTGTCATAGACCGGCGCGCTCCACGGCTGCGATGGGATGCGCGGAATATGCTCCTTGACGTAATCCTCAATGGTTGTCCTGGGTGTAGGCACACCCACCCCGCCCGCCGTCGCTGACGCTCCGTCGCGCGGTGTGGCCGAGCCTTGTCCAGACGTGATTTCCGGCTTGATGTCATTGCCGCCCATCCGGCCACCCATGCGCCCGAACGCGTAGTACATCAATGCCACGCCACCAACGAGCAAGATCGGCAACGCGATGTAGTACCAGGGGATACGCACCTGAGTGGTATCCAACTCGGTCGACTTGTACATGCCCATTGGGCGCTTGGGCAGCGCCTTGCGCTTGACAGTCAGGGGGATCGCTTTCTCAGCATTGGCCTCAAACCGATCGAACTCGCGCAGGTGTACGAACTTCGTACCGAAGCGACGGCGCACGTGGATATGGCGCTCGATCAGGTCATGCACGAACTGATCGCACTGTTTGTCCGGCGACTGGCTGACGAAGATGAAATCCAGACCGCGATGCCGGTGCTTGGCAAGCTGCTCGACGTGGTGCGGAACCTTTGCGCCCGGTGCGCGCTTGGGCAGCATCTGGTGCTCATACGCCTCATCGACAAGCGCAACGGCACCATCGGGCAGGAAGGCAGGCCAGTCACGGAACTGCTCTGGCGTCATCTCAAGGACGCCCGTTTTCGCATAGTCAAACTCGCGGATGTTGCAGGCGTAAACCATGCGCCCCTGATCCTTGAACTCAAGGAGACGCTCAATGGCGTGCAGGGTCTTCCCGTGTCCAGGCTGGCCCGTATACCAATAGATCATGACGTACTCCCCGGAATCTG
>NZ_QAIW01000077.1:0-4350 GCF_003061285.1 Stenotrophomonas sp. HMWF003
CGGTAGTCGCGTTCGCTCGCTGGCGCGGCGGCGGGGTTTGCGCGGCGGGCGGGGGCGGATGTCGGCCAGCAGCTGGGCCAGCACCATCGCGTCGATGTTGCCGCCGCTGACCACCGCGCACTTGCGCTTGCCGGCCACGCGGCGCCCGGCGGCCAGGGCCAGGGCACCGGCGCCCTCGGCGATGACATGCTCTTCCAGGGCCAGCCGCACCAGGGTTTCGCGCAGCTCGGCTTCGCGCACGATCACCACATCGTCCAGCAGCGCGCTGCACAGCTTGCGGGTCAGGAAGCCGGGAATCTTCACCTTGACCCCGTCGGCCAGCGTGGCTGCCGGGGCGATCTCGCGGACATCACCGCGGATCGCGCGGGCCATCGAATCGACGCCTTCGACCTGTGCACCGACGATGCGCACGCCCTGCGATTTCAGCGCCAGCGCCACGCCGGAGGCCAGGCCACCGCCGCCGATCGGCACGATCACCACGTCCGGCGCATGCGGCGCCAGCTCGATGCCCAGCGTGCCTTGCCCGGCGATCACGTCGGGGTCGTCGAACGCGGACAGGAACCGGTAGCCGTGCTGGTCGGCCAGCGCACGCGCGAAGGCGTAGGCCTCGTCGTAGCTGGTGCCGTGCTGGCGCACGGTGGCGCCCCAGTGGGCCACGCCGGCGATCTTGGTCGCCGGTGCGCCGTGCGGCATCACCGTGATCGCCGGGATGTTCAGGCGGTAGGCCGCCCAGGCCACGCCCTGGGCGTGGTTGCCGGCCGAGGCGCAGATCACCGGCCGGTCATCGCCGCGTTCGCGCCCGGCCAGGAGCGCGTTCAAGGCGCCGCGCACCTTGTAGGAGCCGGTGCGCTGCAGGTTCTCCAGCTTCAGCCACACGCCGAAGCGTTCGGCATAGTGCAGCGGGGTAGGCGGCAGGTAGCGGCGCAGCCGCGCCTGCGCAGCCAGCACGTCGGCGACGCTTACGTCGCCTACTTCCGGTTCCTGCAGGGCACCGCTAGTGGGCATTTCGCCCCCGGCCACGGTGATCGCCGGCATGCGCTGCGCGGTGCCACGACGTCCCTGCGTGGTGCGACGCCATGCATCCTGCACGCGCACCACTTGCACTTCCCTGTGCTGCGTGGTGCGACGCCATGCATCCTGCACGCGCACCACTTGCACATCCCGATGCTGCGAGAAGGGACCTCCGTACCGGCACCGTGGAAACGGTGCGGGCGTTCATACCGATACTCCGGTGCCGGGTTCCAGCGCGCTGATGCGCACCGAAACACAGTCGTAGATCTTCTCGATCTGGCGGCACAGGGTCTCCGGCGGACGGCTGCTGTCCACCACCATCTGCAGGTGCCAGCGGCCGTTGTCGGCCGCGTTGGGCGCACCGGCGATCGCGCGCGGCGCGAAGCCGCGGCGTTCGGCCATGCCGATCACGCGCAGCAGCGCGCCCTCGGCGGGAACCAGCACCAGGTCAAGCCGGTATTGCATTGGGGAACTCCTGGGACTGATGGGCAGGGTTGCTTTCCAGCATGGTGCTGTTGGCGTTGTTGGGCGGCACCAGCGGCCACACGTTGGCGCGGGCATCGATGGCCACGTGCAGCAGCGCCGGGCCCGGCTGGGCCAACAGCGCGGCCAGGCCGCCCTCGACGTCGTCGCGGGCCTCGATGCGGGTGGCGGGAATGCCGAACACCTGGGCCAGGGCGGCGAAGTCCGGGTTGTCGGACAGGTCGATCTCGCTGTAACGCTCGGCGAAGAACAGTTCCTGCCACTGGCGCACCATGCCCAGCGAACTGTTGTCCAGCAGCACGATCTTCACCGGCAGGCGGCAGCGGGCGATGGTGGCCAGCTCCTGCACGTTCATCATGAAGCTGCCATCGCCGGACACCAGCACCACGGTGCGGTCGGGGCAGGCAAACTGCGCGCCCATCGCCGCGGGCAGGCCGAAGCCCATGGTGCCCAGTGCGCCGCTGGTCAGGTGGTTGCGCGGGTGGTTGAAGCGGCAGTGCTGGGCCACCCACATCTGGTGCTGGCCTACGTCGCACGCAATGATCGCATCGCTCGGGGCCAGCTCGCTCAGGCGCTTCAGCAGCGCCGGGGCATAGATATGCTTGCCCGGGGCGTCGTAGCGGGCGGCGAAGCGCTCGCGGTGGGTGCCGCACCGCTTGCGCCAGCCCTCCTGCGAGGCCGGCGTGGTGGCTGCGGCGGTCAACGCACGCAGCGCGCTGCCCACGTTGCCCGGCACGGCGATGTCGGCACTGCGCAGCTTGGAGATCTCATATGCGTCGGCGTCGATGTGGATGACCCGCGCGAACGGGGCGAATTCGTTCAACTTGCCGGTGGCACGGTCGTCGAAGCGCGCGCCGACCACGACCAACAAGTCGCTTTCCTGCACGGCCATGTTGGCCGCGCGGGTGCCGTGCATGCCCAGCATGCCCAGGTAGTGCGGATGCTGCGGCGGCAGCGCGCCCAAGCCACGCAGGGTCAGCACGGTGGGGATCGCACTGGCCTCGACGAAGGCACGGAAGTCCTCCACCGCATCGCCCAGTGCAACACCGCCACCGGCGTAGATCACCGGCTTTTCGGCGGCGGCGATCGCGGCAATGGCCTGTGCCACTGCGTCGTCCTGCGGTGCCGGCGGCGGGCTCACCGTGGCCGGGGTGTGAGCCGGCAGATGCGAGGCATCGGCGATCTGCACGTCCTTGGGCAGGTCGATCAGCACCGGGCCGGGGCGCCCTTCGCGGGCGATACGGAAAGCCTCGCGGACCACGCGCGGCAGGTCATCGACGCTGCGCACCAGCCAGCTGTGCTTGACGATCGGCATGGTCAGGCCGAACACGTCCAGTTCCTGGAACGCGTCGGTGCCCAGCAGCGGGGTGGCGACCTGGCCGGTGATGCAGACCATCGGCACCGAATCCAGCATCGCATCGGCGATGCCGGTCACCAGGTTGGAGGCGCCGGGGCCGGAGGTGGCAACACACACGCCGACCTGGCCGCTGGCGCGGGCATAGCCGTTGGCCGCCAGGGCCGCGCCCTGTTCGTGGCGGACCAGGATGTGCTTCAGCCCCGAATCCACCAGGGCGTCGTAGAACGGCATGATGGTGCCGCCGGGGTAGCCGAACAGCGTGTGCACGCCCTCGGCTTCCAGGGCCTGCGTCAACCAGCGTGCGCCGTTGCGGGGCGCGGTGCTGTGTGCGGAGGTGTTCATGCGGTGACCTTTACGAAAGCGGGTGGGGGAGCCGCGCGGTTACGCGGCTTGACTTTGCAACCAGACCATCTTGGCGCGCAGTTCCTTGCCTACCTTCTCGATCGGGTGCTCCAGGTCGGCCTGCTTGAACTTGTTGTAGTTCGGCAGGCCCGCTTCGTACTCGGCCACCCAGTTCTTGGTGAAGGTGCCGTTCTGGATGTCGGTCAGCACGTCCTTCATGCGTGCCTTGGTGCCGGCATCGATGACGCGCGGGCCGCTGACGTAGTCGCCGTACTGCGCGGTTTCGGAGATGAATTCCAGCATGCGGGTGATGCCGCCTTCGTAGAACAGGTCCACGATCAGCTTCAGTTCGTGCAGCACTTCGTAGTAGGCGATTTCCGGCTGGTAGCCGGCTTCCACCAGCGTTTCAAAGCCGGCCTGGACCAGCGCCGAGGCACCGCCACACAGCACCGCCTGCTCGCCGAACAGATCGGTCTCGGTCTCTTCCTTGAACGTGGTCTGGATCAGGTTGGCGCGTGCGCCGCCCAGGCCGGCCGCATAGGCCAGCGCGTACTCGGCGGCCTTTCCGCTCTTGTCCTGGTAGACCGCCCAGATGCACGGCACGCCGCGGCCGATCTCGTACTCACGGCGCACCAGCGCGCCCGGGCCCTTGGGCGCCACCAGCACCACGTCCAGGTCCTCGCGGGGCTTGATCATGTCGAAATGCACGTTCAGGCCGTGCGCGAACAACAGCACCGCGCCCTGCTTCATGTTCGGCGCGAGTACGTCTTCGTAGAGTTTCTTCTGCACCATGTCCGGGGTCAGCACGGCCACCAGATCGGCATCCTTGACCGCCTCGGCCGGGGCCTTGACGGTGAAGCCGTCGGCCTGCGCCTTGACCTCGGTGGGGCCACCCGGGCGCAGCCCGATGACAACGTCGAAGCCGGATTCACGCAGGTTCAGTGCGTGGGCGCGGCCCTGGCTGCCGTAGCCGACAACAGCGATCTTGATCTGGGGCAGGTCGTTGGTGCTCATGGGGGAGGTCCTTTGGCGGAAATAAAAAGATGGCCGACGGTCAGCGACGCGTCGGCCAGTCAGGGGAAGCGGTGGCACGCGCAGCGCCACAACCGCATGCATCCGCCGTGGGGGCGGTGGGCGTGAAGGCGGTGGTGGCGGGC
>NZ_QAIW01000007.1:0-7744 GCF_003061285.1 Stenotrophomonas sp. HMWF003
CCCATGTACGGGCCGAACCAGTCGCGCGCATAGGCGTACGGGCCACCGGCCTTGGGCGCCAGCTTGCCCAGCTTGGCGAACACGAAGGCCAGCAGCAGCGCGCCGGCCGTGGTGATCAGCCACCCCCAGATCGACGCCGTGCCGATCTTGGCCAGGCTGGAGGGCAGCAGGAACACCCCCGAACCCATCATGTTGCCGGCCACCAGGAAGGTGGCACCGACCACCCCGATTTTCTTTGCTTCTGCCATGACGGTTTCTCCTTTGCCAGGCATGGGCCCGGTCGCGCCGGGCGGTAGGGTCTACTTGATGAAGTTGTATTGCAGGCTGCCCTGCAGCCGCACCGTGTCGCTGCGTTGCCCGCGTTGCTGTTCCAGTTGGCCGTACAGCAGTTCCATGCCCATGGTCCAGGACGGCGCCGGGCTCCACAGCAGGTTGAATACGCCGTAGCGGCTGCGGCGGAAGGCATCGTCGGCGAGCGCCGCGTTGCGCTCGCCACTGAGCTGGCCGTAGATCAGGTTGGAGCGCCACATCGGCGTCCAGTAATGGGTGTAGCCGACGAAACCGCCGTGCAGCCGCAGCAGCGCCAGGCGCCCATCGTCGGCCACCACCGCATCCATGCCCGAGCCGGTCAGGTCGGCGGTATAGCGGGCAATGCCCTTGCCACCCAGCGCGCCAAACAGCAGCAGGTCCTGCTCGCCCACCGCGGCCGAGCCACTGAGCTGCAGGCCACCGCCGATGCGGCGATCATCACCGGCGTCGCCGTCGTAGGCCAGGCTGCGCGCCACCAGGCCGACCTGCAGGTGCCCCCAGTCGCGCTCCATGCGCGCGGTGAGGGTGACATCCGGGGCCTGGTCCACCGCGCGGACGCCGTCGGCCGGCGCGCTCAGCTGCGTGTCCGGATCTTCGGCGGCCAGGGTCAGGGTGTTGCCCTTGCCGAGCGGGAAGCTGTGGTGAATACCGGCCACCAGCAGGTAGCCAGCCGCGCCGGGGCCGGCGAAATCCAGCGTGTCGGGCAGGCTGTCGGCGTCCATGAAACTGGAATAGCCGTAACCGGCGTAGGTATTGCCCAGCTGCCCGTAGGCGTGGCGCAGGCGGAACTGATAGCTGTCGCTGCTGCCGAAGAAATCGTTCTCCAGGTAGAAGCGCAGGTTGCCGTGGGTAGTGGGGCGACGCGCCTCGAAGCTGAAACGGGTCTGCTTGGCATGCATGTTGAAGTTGGACACATCGCGATGCGCGCTGCCCACCGGGATCGACGACGGAATGAACTGGTCCTCGTCACCGGCCGCGCGTGCGTCGGCGATGGCATCCAGCTTGGCGTAGCCGCCGATGCGGATCAGCGTATCGGTGCCCGGAATGGCGAAGAACCCTTTCAGCTCCGGATCGGTCGGGCCGGCGGCACTGTCCGGGCGCGACGCCGCCGAGGACGGGTCGGACACCGAATCACGTGGCGGCAGGATGGCCTGCCCGCCGCCCGGCACCTGCACTGCCGCGGGCGATGGCAACGCGGCCGGGGTGGCCTGCGCTATCGCGGCAGGCGCGGGCGTCGGCGCGCCCGGTGCGGACTCCAGCGCATCCAGGCGCTTTTCCATCGTTTCCAGTGTCTGCCGCAGGGTGCGGATCTCCTGCCGCAACGCATCGGCCGAATCCTGTGCACAGGCAGGCGCAGCGACCACCACCGCAGCACACGCAAACGTCAGTACAGCCAGGCGCATCACGTTCTCCATGAACCGCGAACAGCCTTGCCGTGCAACGCCGCTGCACTTGCATGCGCGGCCTCGCCCGACAACCCGGTACTGCAATGCAGGCGCAGCACACCCGCGGCATGCGCCGGCGAACCGATCGCATGCACACCGTGGTGAACACACCCGCGTGGGATTCCCTCCTCATCCCGGGAGGCATGACGGAAACAACCCGCTTGCCAGCGCCCTGAGTAACAATGGCCAGGTGAGCACGTCGTGAAGTCTGCCGGTCGTTGTGATGACAACGACGCAGGCATACGCATGCCGCGGCGAGGAGTGAAGACAGAGGAATACATGCGCACAGGCTAATCCGCCTGTCGTTTTCGGCCTTGATTCAGATCAAGTGCACCGCATCGCCCCTGTGCAGTCCCCTGCAACACACGCCGGACGTGCGTACATCCTCCCTACATGGGCACGCCTGCCGGCGCGCGCGCCGGCGTTGCACCGGCGCGCGTTTCAGTCGATCGGGCAGCGGCTCAGCGCTTGCCCATCACCAGGTCCATGTCCTGGCCCTGCGGCATGCCGGAGCGGCGCTGCAGCATGCCCTTGTCGTCCTTGAACAGGATGCCCGGGGTGCCCTGGAAGCCCATCTCGATCATCAGCTCCTGGTTGGCATCAAGCTTGTTCGCCACGTCCGGGCTCAGCTTCGCCACCGGCTTGATGCCGCCCTTGTCGAAGTTGTGCTCGTTTTCCAGCAGAGCCGCGCTCGGGTTCGGGGCGGTCAGGATGGCAGCGGCCTTGGCCGGGCTGTCTTCACGGATCACGCCCACCATGATGTGCCGCAGCTGCACCTTGCCGCTGTCCACCCACGGCCGCGCGGCTTCCCAGAAGCGATGGCAGTACGGGCAGTTGGCGTCGCTGAAGGTGTACACCACCCGCGGCGCATCGGCACGGCCGTCGCGCACCCAGGCGCTGGCATCGAGCTTGTTCCACATTTTTTCCGACATCGGCTTGGCGGCCAGCTTCTCCAGCGGCGCCGCGCTGACATCCTCGCCCGTGGCGTCGAACAGGCTGCCGACCAGAACATGCTTGCCATCGGGCGTCACGTAGGCCGCGGCGGGCTGCTGGCCGCCCACCACGCCGGCGAAGCCGCGCAGGCCACCCGGCGCATCGAATTCGCCCACCACCTCGAAGCCGTGCTTCTGAATGCCCTTGAGCACGTCCGGGTACTCACCCGCCTTGGCGGCGGCAGCCGGTTTGGCCGCGTCGGGGGCCTTGGGCGACTGGGCCTGGCTGCACCCGGCCAGGCCCATCAACAGCGCAGCGGCAAGCAGCGAGCCCGGTGCGGGCAGCGATTTCAACAGCATGGCAACTCCTGGTAGCAACAGAATGAAAGGCGCCGCGCGTTCAGCGCAGCGCATCGAGCCGGGCCTGCAGGCCGGCTGCACTGAGTTCCCCCATGTGCAGCCCCTGCAACCGGCCACGTGAATCGAAGAACAGGGTAGTCGGATATGCGTGCACCTGCAGCCGTTCGGCGGTGACGCTGTCCGGGTCGAGCAGCACATGCTGCAGCACCAGCCCCTGGCTGGACAGGAACTGCTGCACGTCGTCCACGCTTTCGCCCTGGTTGACGAACACGAAATGGACGTCGGGTTCGCGCTGCTGTGCCGCAGAGAAGATCGGCATCTCGCGCCGACAGGGGGCGCACCAGGTGGCCCACAGGTTGACGACCACCGGCTTGCCTGCGGTCTCGGCCAGCGCAACCGGCTGCCCCTGCAGCGACTGCAGGGTCAACGCCGGCAGGGAGATCCGCGCCTGCTGCAGATGGGCCATGCCGAGCGTCAATCCCAACCAGCACACTACGCCGGCCACTGCACCGGCCCACACCGGCCTGCGCAGCGCCGGCCAGCGGCGCAGCCGCCATGCCGCCCACCCGAAGGCGACGAGCACTGCCACGAGCGGCAGGAAGCCGCCATCCCCCAGCCTCAGCACGCCCCATGGGTCGGCTGCGTAGGCGCGCCAATGCAGCACCACGAACCCCACGCGCCCGCCCAGCAGACCCAGGAACACCATGTCCAGCAGCATCGCCGCGGCTTTGGGCTGTCCTTCCTGCGGTGGCGGCCGCAACCACCGCGCCACACCGATGGCCAGCAGCCATCCCAGCAACACCCACACTACGCCCAGTGGTACCGGGCCAACACTGCTCATCATCCATCCGTCTCCACCGCACCTGCGTACAACGCATGCGCGGTCATGTTGCTGCAACCCCGGCGGCATGGTCACAGCCCATCGCCCATCCGGCAAGCCGCAACCGCACATGCGCAAACGGCGGGCTGCGTGCGTGCGCCGTTGCCTGGCGCGATGCGTGGCTAGGCGGCCGAGCGCATTGGCTCGGCTACCGCAACGTCGGCCGCGGGGAGGCGTGCGCGTTCGCGTCGCTGCGTCGCCAGCTGCCGCCGGTAGCGCGACGGCGTGAGCCCGACAATGCGCAGGAACAGGCGGCGGAACGCGCTCTGATCGGAGTAGCCGACCGCCCAGGACACTTCATCGATTTCGCCACCGGCCTGCAGCAACAGCTGCGCCTTGGCGATGCGCAGCCGCTGGCAGTACTCGATCGGACGCAGGCCGGTGGCTTTCAGGAAGCGGCGCTGCAACGTGCGCGGCTCCAACCCGGCCGAGGTGCAGATGTCCTGCAGGGACACCCCGCGCGCGGCAATGGTATGCAGCCAGCGTTGTGCCTTGAGAATGCCGCGATCGCCGTGCGCGAAGTTGGGGCTGAAGCGCTCCAGGTCGTCCTGCACCGCGCGCGGAATCGTCAGCTGCAGCTGTTGGATCGCAGCGGTCATCACGGTCTGCCCATAGACGCGGGCCAGCAGGCGCAGACTCAGGTACTTCCAGGCGTCGGGCCCGGACGCCGTGAGCAGGTCGCCGTCGTCCACCAGCGCACGCTCCCCCAGGTTCCAGCTGGGCACCATGGTGGCCAGCGACGGACAGCGCATCAGGTCGGGCAGGCTTACCGTGCGCCCGGCCAGCACGCCGCTGCCAGCCAGCATCAATCCGCCTTCGTCGCAGGCAGCCAGCACGCTGCCGCCCTCGTGGGTGTCACGCAGCCAGGCCAGCAGGCGCTCGTCGGGCGCCGGCAATGGCCAGCTGGGCTCGTTGCCGGGCACCACGATGATGGCCGGCAACGCGTCACCGAACAGTTCCGCACCGGCAACCCGCTGCACGCCGCGCGACGACAGGGTCCAGCGTGTCACCAGCATCCGCGCGCCCTGCCGCTTGCCGGCCGCCGCGGTACGGTTGCAACGCTGTGCCAGTTCCGACAGCACCGGTGCGGCGGCCCGCAGACTGCCGGGGTACTCCAGCACGGCAACTTCCATCAGCGCCGACGATGCCGGCCGTGGCAAAGGGGACAAGGGGGTGAACGGTGCATCCATGGAAAGCTCCTCAAGCGACGTCTGGGGCAGCAAAACCCAGGCGTGGCAAGGGCTTGCAGCGAACCTGTCCGAGCCTACGGAGGCAAAAGCGCGGTAGCTATGAAACTAGTTGTATCTTTCGACCCGTTAACGACAACGGTCGGCCCGCCTTCAGCAACCCTTGACTCTTGACCGGACTCAAGGGTTTACCCTCCCTGCAGTCTTCATCGAGGTGGGCATGAACATCGGACAGCTCGCACGCCAGGCTGGCGTGCCGATCGACACTGTGCGCTATTACGAACGCCAGCAGTTGCTGCCGACCGCACGCCGCAGCGCCGGGGGCTATCGGGTATTCGGCGACACCGACCTCACCCGGCTGCAGTTCATCCGCCGCGCCAAGGCGCTCGGCTTCACCCTGGAAGAGATCGGCGAGCTGCTCAGCCTCAGCGACCAGCGCGGCCAGGACATGGCGCGCGTACGCGACACCGCCGTACACAAACTCACCGACATCGAACGTCGCATCGCCGAGCTGCAGCGCATGCATGGCGCCTTGAAGGAACTGGTGGATGCCTGCCCCGGCCACGGCGAGCTGGTGCACTGCCCGATCCTGGCTGCAATGACCGGGTCGCGGCAGTAAGCCCGCCAACAGATGCCCGCGCGATGCGGGAAACGTATCGATGCCGTTGCAGTGTCGGATCTGTGCAGCGTGGTGAACACATTGCGTGTGCAGCCTGCGCGCGGATGCGCACCTGCCCGCGTCGACACGCCTTGTGCAGTGCGACGCGCCCGCGTCATCCACACGCGACGAGTGAATGATGCATTTCGTGCATTTTTCGCTTGCCAAGCGAAAACGTCGTCGCTATGATTTCGCTCCTCACGACGTGGGGCCATAGCTCAGCTGGGAGAGCGCCTGCATGGCATGCAGGAGGTCGGCGGTTCGATCCCGCCTGGCTCCACCACTTCAATCATTAGGCCGATTGGAAGTGCAGTGACAAAATTTGAAGTTTCGTGCGTCCCCATCGTCTAGAGGCCTAGGACATCACCCTTTCACGGTGGCGACCGGGGTTCGAATCCCCGTGGGGACGCCAATCAAGAAGCAGAACGCCCTGACCTCGGTCGGGGCGTTTTGTTTTTGCGGCGTGGCAATCGATCTTCGTTCGCGGCAAAAGATTTTCATCGCGATGTCACACAAAACACTTGGCGAATCCTTCACATCCGCGTAGAATTCCGCCTCCAGCATCGTGGGGCCATAGCTCAGCTGGGAGAGCGCCTGCATGGCATGCAGGAGGTCGGCGGTTCGATCCCGCCTGGCTCCACCACTCCGGACCTTAGGCCGTTTGGAGGTGCTGAAAACATTGATGAGTTTATGCGTCCCCATCGTCTAGAGGCCTAGGACATCACCCTTTCACGGTGGCGACCGGGGTTCGAATCCCCGTGGGGACGCCACTCATCAACGACATCAGGCCCGGTCCGCCGGGTTTTTTTGTCACCGCCTCCCGCCGCTTTCGTCGTGGTCTTCCACAAACGTGAACAGGCAGGTATACTAGGCGGCTTGCGGTACAACGTGGGGCCATAGCTCAGCTGGGAGAGCGCCTGCATGGCATGCAGGAGGTCGGCGGTTCGATCCCGCCTGGCTCCACCACTTCTCCGGACACAGGCCGTCCGATAGAAGAAAAATTCGGTTTAACGCGTCCCCATCGTCTAGAGGCCTAGGACATCACCCTTTCACGGTGGCGACCGGGGTTCGAATCCCCGTGGGGACGCCAGCTACAAACAACAGCCCCCGGCATTGCCGGGGGTTTTTGTTTGTGTGCCCACCCGGAAGGCGCCGACCGTTGGTCGGCATGGCGGATGCAGGACACCCAGGCACACCGACCTGCGACAGGTCTCCGCCGCCCGGGCCTGGATGCGACAGAACGAAATAAAAAGCTTCCCATCCAGCAAAAGCATCGCTATGATAGGCGGCTCGCAGCATCAACGTGGGGCCATAGCTCAGCTGGGAGAGCGCCTGCATGGCATGCAGGAGGTCGGCGGTTCGATCCCGCCTGGCTCCACCACTTCTCCGGACACAGGCCGTCCGATAGAAGAAAAATTCGGTTTAACGCGTCCCCATCGTCTAGAGGCCTAGGACATCACCCTTTCACGGTGGCGACCGGGGTTCGAATCCCCGTGGGGACGCCAGCTACAAACAACAGCCCCCGGCATTGCCGGGGGTTTTTGTTTGTACGCCCCGCCATTCGTACCGACCAACGGTCGGTACCTACCGCACCACCTTGGCCATGCCCACCGACCGTGGCGCGGTCAGCGCAAAGCCGAACTGCGCATACAGGCGGTGCGCGTCGCCATCGGCGATCAGGCTCACGTACGCCCCCACCGCATTGGCCTGCAGCCACGCATCCAGTTCGCCCATCACCGCTTTGCCCAGGCCCTGGCCCTGCCGTTCGGGCACCACCGCAATGTCCACCACCTGCAGGAAGCAGCCGCGGTCGCCCACCAGCCGGCCCATCGCCAGCAACTGTTCGCCCTCACGGATACTGACCCCGAACACCGTATGGGGCAGGCCCAGCGTGGCCGCCTCCAGTGTTTTGGGGCTCAGCCCGGCGCGCACCCGCAGTTCGCGGTATTCGGCCACGCTGGGCGGATGGGGAA
>NZ_QAIW01000078.1:0-5890 GCF_003061285.1 Stenotrophomonas sp. HMWF003
GTATAGCGCACACGGCCGGCGATGCCGTTGCGGTTGAATCCGGCGAACGCACCGACCAGGTCTTCCAGGCGGGCGCCGGTGCCCCCCAGGATCAGCGAGAGGTTGGGCGCACTGCCATGCGGGAAGCGCAGGGTGATGCCAGCGTGCGACAGCCGCGCGGCAAAGCGGGCCGAGCCGACCCGGTCCAGCAGGTCCACCGCCGGCACGTTGAGCGACAGCCGCAACGCCGTGGCCGAGCTGACCGGGCCGTTGAACGCCGCATCGAAATTGCCCGGGCGGTAGCCACCAAACGCCTGCGGCGCATCCACCATCAGGCTTTCCGAATGGATCAGCCCGTCATCCAGCGCCATGCCGTACAGGAACGGCTTGAGCGTCGAGCCGGGCGAGCGCCAGGCCTGCACCATGTCCACGTGGCCCAGCCGCTGTTTGTCGCCGAAGGCCACCGAACCCACGTAGGCGCGGGCTTCCAGGGTGCGGTTGTCGACCACCAGCAACGCAGCGGACGTACGTTCGGGCAGCTGCGAGAAGTACGACGACACCCGTTCTTCCAGCGTGCGCTGCAGGCCGATGTCCAGCGTGCTTTCGATCCGCGCCGCACGCGGCTGCGCCGAGCGCAGCCGTTGCGCCAGCAGCGCGGCATGCAGCGGCGGCTGCAGCGCGCGGGTGACCACCGGCTCGATGCGGGCATCGTCCACGTCGTCACGGCTCCATACGCCCAGCGCGACCATGCGCTCGAGCACCTTGTCGCGTGCGCGTTGTGCCGCTTCGGGGTGGCGGTCCGGGCGCAGCCGGCTGGGCGCCTGCGGCAACACCGCCAGCAACGCCGCTTCGGCCTGCGACAACCGCGCCGCCGGCTTGCCCAGGTAGGCCCAGCTGGCCGCCTCCACGCCTTCGATGGTGCCGCCATACGGTGCCCGTTCCAGGTACAGCGCCAGGATCTGCGCCTTGCTCAGGTGCACTTCCAGCTGCACCGCGCGCAGCATCTGCTTGGCCTTGCCCCACGGCGTCCGCGTATGCGGGTCGAGGATGCGCGCCACCTGCATGGTCAGGGTGGACCCACCGGACACGATCCGCCCCTGCAGCAGCCATTGCTTGCCGGCACGCAGCAGCCCCCACGGGTTGATCCCCGGGTGCCGCCAGAACCAGCGGTCTTCGTAATTGAGCAGGGCCTGCAGGTACAGCGGCGATACGCTGTCGATGGACGCCGGGTAGCGCCACACACCGTCGGCATCGGCGAACGCGCGCAGCGGCGTGCCGTCGCGGGCGACCACCAATGTGCTGGTGTCGCGCAGCTTCGGCAGCGGCGGTGGGAACGCCAGGTCCAGCACCAGCAGCAGGCTGAGCACGGCCACCGTGCCCCAGCGCAGCGTGGGCAACAGCCACGGCTGCGCCCGTCGTGCCAGGCGCTTGAAAGGGTATGACGTCATCGGCTGAACGACAGCGCGGTGCGGGCCATCGCCGTGGCGACGGCCCGCACCCGGCTCACGGTTGGACCACCGTCAACGTGGTCGGGTAGCTGCGGCCCACCCCACGCAGGTCGGGGCGGTACATGTCTTCCACCAGCGGCGGCGGCACCGTGTAGGTGCCCGGGCTGACCGCGCGCACCAGGTAGAACACCTTGGCGGTGCTGCCCCGCGACAGCTTCAGCGCGGCCACGTAGCGGTCGTCGCGGAACTCTTCGTGGCGCAGCGTGGCGGCATCGCCGCGGTCGTTGACGTTGAGTCCGTCCACCACTACGTCGGCCCACTGCTTGGCATCGCCCAGGTTGAAGTTCTCGATCTCCAGGCCCGCCGGCAGCAGGTCGGTGAGCAGCGCGTCGGGCATATCCACGTTCGGGGTGATGCTGACCCGCACGATCAACGCCTCGCCTTCCTTCAACGCACGCGGCGTCCACGGCTTGCCGTCGGTGGTGTACCAGGTGCGTTCCACGCCCAGGTGGCGGCTGTCCGGCTCCGGCGCGGTGCGCGGAATGCCGGCCACGTCCAGGCTGGCGAACATCGGCGGCTCCCCCTGCGGGGTGAAGCGCACGCCCTTGGCCAGCGCGGCGTAGTCGAAGCTGCGCCCGAACAGGCGGCGCGCGGCGATGGCCTCCACCTCGCCGCCCACGGCCAGCTCGCCGGACACCAGCTTCTTCTGGTTGGCCGACAGGGCCTTGCCCAGGCGCGCGATGGCCACCTGTTCCTGCGTGCTCAACCACAACCCGCTGCTGCTGCGGCGTGCATCCAGGGCGCGGCCCAGGTCGACTGCACGCGCGTCATAGCCCGGCTTGGACAGCTTTCGCTCGTGCAGCAGCGCGATCATCAACGCGTCGTCGCGTACCGCGCTGCCGTAGTCACCGAAGTACTGCGGGCGCTCGCTGCTGGGCTTGGCGAAACCGGCGGCAATGGCCGCATCGCCGCGCTTGTGGTCGCCCTGCAGCGACAACGCGATGCCCAGGTGGACCAGCGGCAGGCCGGTCAGCGCCTTGCTGCGCTCGTTGTCGTACAGCGCGCGCAACGTGCCCAACGGCGCGCGGTTGACCCGGGCCAGCACGTATCCGGAATACGCCTGGTTGGCGAACTTGAGGTTCTCGCGGCGATCTTCACCGTAGAACTGGTTGCCACCGGACAGCAGGTCTTCGCTCAGGCGGTTGAGTGCCTTCTGCAGCACGGTGTCGGGCACCGCGAAACCACCGTCCTTGGCATCCAGCAGGAACTCGGCGATGTACGGAGTGAGCCACGGGTTCACATAGCCGTCGTCGCCCCACATCGAGAAGTTGCCGTTGGCCACCTGCATCGAGGCCAGCCGCCCGAACGCGCCTTCCATGCGCTCGCGGCGGGTCTTGGCATCCAGGCCATCGGCGCCGAGCATGGCCGAGGTCGCCTCGTCCAGCATCAGCGCCGCGTAGCCCTTGCTGGTGGTCTGCTCGGCGCAGCCATAGGGATACTTCAGTGCGTCGTTGAGCGCGCTGGCAAACGGAATCGGCGGCAGCGCGCTGACCAGCATGCGTGCGGTCACCGAATCGGTCATCAGGCCATCGGCCAGGCCGCTGCCCATCTCCACCGCACCCAGCGGGTCCAGCGTGCGGGTCTGCGAGCGCAGGATCTGCGGCCAGGCCGCGCGCACCGGCAGATCGTAACGGCGGTCTACCTTGAAGCCATTGCCGTCCACCCGCACCCGCACCTTGGCCACGGTATAGCCCTCGCGCGCGGTCAGCGGGAAGCTGAGGGTGGTCTTGGCGTCGGCCTTGAGCTGCAGCGTGCGGGTCGGCTCCCCCAGGGCGAGCGGACCGATGCCGTCGACGTGCACCTTGAACTCGCCCGGCGTGCCGGTGAAGTTCTGCACGTCCAGGGTGACCGTGCTGCGGTCGCCCGGCGCCATCACCCGCGGCATGCTGGCTTCGGCCAGGATCGGCGCGCGCACCACCGTTTCCACGTCGCGCTTGCCGTACTGGTCATCGGAATACACCACCGCCGACACGCGCAGGGTGCCGTTGAAGTCGGGCACCTTCAGCGCAATCCGGGCGATGCCCTTGGCATCGAGCTTCACCGGGCCCGAGAACAGGTCCACGGTCTGCACGCGCGCGGTGGGACGCTTGGCCTGCGGCATCGCCGCCAGTGCCATGTCGCCGCCGAACTTGAGCTTGCCGCTGCTGCCGTCGAAGCTTTCGATCACACGGCTGTAGATGTCATAGGCATCCACGTCCAGGCGGCGCTGCGCGAAGAAGTGGCCGGCCGCGTCGGGCACCGGGAAGCGGGTGATGTTGAGGATGCCCACGTCCACGGCCGACACGGTCACGTGCGCGACCTTGCCCGCCAGCTGCGGCGCGCTCACCGTCACCGGCAGGGTCTGCTCAGGGCGCATCTGCTTCGGCGCCGACAGGCCGACCGCGATCTGGCGCGCCTTGCGGTCCATCGGCACGTGCACCACACCGACCGCACGGGCCGGGGTGATCTTGCTCGGCGCACTGCCGCCACGGAACACCAGCGCAGTGATGTAGACGTCGTGGCGCTCCCACTCGGCGGTGACCGGAATGTCGAAGGTGCTGCCCGGCTTGGCGTCGATCTCCTGCACGTACAGCATCTTGTCGCTTTCCACCATCAGGATGCCCTTGCCGGCATGCGGCGGGGTGACGGTGACGCGGACCTTGTCGCCGGCCTTGTAGCCGGTCTTGTCCAGGCCAAGCTTGATCTTGTCCGGGCGTGCATCCAGGCCACGGTTGTCGTCGTTCCAACTCCAGCCAGCGCGGAACGGGTAGCGGCTGGTCAGCCCGGTGCTGGGATCGAACACCTCCAGCCGGTACTCGCCCCACTCCACCGGCAGGTCGACCGTGGTGGCCGCGGTGCCAGCGTCGACGGTGCGGGTGTCCTTGTTCTCGAAGCGGCGGGTGAAGTCGTAATCCCAGCGGTTGTCGTTGAAGGTCCAGTGGTAGTCGCGCAGCTCGCGCACCAGGGTGATCTTCAGGCCCTTGGCCGGCTGCGGCTTGCCCGCGGCGTCCACGCGCATCAGTTCGAAGCGCGCGGTGCTGTTGGCATCGGCGCCGTCATCGGGATTGAACAGCGGACGCACGCCGACCAGCGCCGGCGCCGGCCACATCACCCGCTTCAGGGTGCGGGTGACGGTGCGGCCACCGGTTTCGTACACGCTGCCGGACACTACCACCGCGATCGGGGCGGTCGGCTTGACCTCGTCAGGCAGTGCCACGTCCTGGCGCAGCGTGCCGTCGGCGGGGAATTCGGTGTCGATGATGTCGCGTGCTTCGCGCGGCAACGCGATGGTGGGGTCACCGAAGAAGTAGCCCGGCAACGATTCCACCGGGGATTGCTCGGCCGCCACCGCCAGCCGTGCGGTGAAGCGGTTGCCGTCGGCGGGCGCGCCGTACAGATAGGCCGCATCGGCAATCAGCTTGAGCGGCTCACCCGGCTTGAGGGTCTTCTGGACACTGTCCAGGTCCAGCTTCATGCGCTCGGGCAGGAACTCCTCGATGCGCAGGGTCATGCCCTGAATGGCTTCCTTGCTGGCCGGGTTGGTGCGGAACTCCACCTGCCAGCGCCCGGTCGGGGCTTCGCTGGGGATGGTCTGTTCGAAGCTGAAGTAGCCCTGCTCGCCCGGCTGCAGGCGGGTTTCGCGGAAGGTCTTGCCGTCCGGCTGCTTCAGGCGAAGGAAGACCGGCTGCGGCTTGGTCGGCTTGCCATCGTTGTCGCGCAGCAGCGCGGAGATGCGCACCGTTTCGCCGGGGCGATACAGGTCACGGCCGGACCAGGCGAACACGTCGAACCAGGCGTTGTCGCGCCCGGCCACCGCGAACTCGCTCAGGTCCAGCGCCGGCTGGTTGAACGGCAGCATCGAGGTGTCGGCACCGCTGCTGGCGATCAGTACGTGGCTGGCATCCAGGGTGTAGTTGAGCAGGGCGTTGCCGTTGCCGTCGGTGCTGCCCTTGAGCACCACCTCGTCCTTGCCGTCGAGGATGCGCAGCTCGATCTTCTTCAGCGCCGCCCCGCTCTGCAGCGAAGCGGTGTGCACGAACAGCTTGTCCTTGTAGGCGCGGGTGTGCAGGCCGATGTCGCTGACGGTGAAGAAGGCGGTGTCGAATTCGCTTTCGAACGAGCCGCTGCGCTTCATCACCGCGAAGTACAGGCCGGGCTCCTGCAGCTGCTTGATCTCCTGGGTGGGCAGGTAGGTCAGCACGCGTTCGTTCTGCTTGCCGCCCAGCACGAACCGGTTGACGTACACCGGCTCGGCCAACTTGGACATCGGCACGCGATCGTCGTAGTCGCTGTCCAGGTCCCAGCTGCCGCGGCGCCCGCCGCGCTGGTACTGGCTGAAGAAGGTGGGCAGCTGGTTCTCGCGCACGCGCAGGAACTCCACGTCCACTTCCTGCACGTTCACCGACACCACCGGCAGGCCCCGG
>NZ_QAIW01000078.1:5900-6422 GCF_003061285.1 Stenotrophomonas sp. HMWF003
GGCTTGAGTTCGCCGGTGAACACCTTCTGGCGCAGCTCCTTGCCGATCCGGCTGCCATCGGCGGCCAGCAGGTCGGGCGAGACGATCAGGTTGTATTCCTTGGCCGCCTCCACGAACGGGTAGCGCAGGGTCAGGCCATCATCGGACAGGGTCCAGCTGCTGTCCTCGGTGCCCACCTTCTCGGCGAAGCGGACCAGCGCGTCGAAATCCTGGGTGCCCACCAGCGGGCGCGAGAACTCCAGCGCCAGCGATACGCCGTCGCCCTTCTGGTCGGGGTAGGCCCGCACCAGGGTGAACTCGCTGACCTTCTCGGCCTTGGCCGCGATCGGTGCACCGGACGGCGTGGGCAGCTGCCCGCTGTTGTTGCGGTTGCAGCCCCCGATGCCCATGGCCAGGCCGGCGACCAGCGCCAGGCCCGCGATTCCCTTCCAGCTCCACTGTCCGACCCGACTGCGGCTAGCCATGACGTCGCTCCTTGATCAAGGCGGCCAGTATAGAGGCCGACCCGCCTTGAGCGGTGTC
>NZ_QAIW01000079.1:0-5732 GCF_003061285.1 Stenotrophomonas sp. HMWF003
GTGCGCTGACCCGTTCACTGAACAGCGCCATGCCGTAGCCGTCGGTGGCCAGGTGGTGCACGCGCAGGTACCACAGATGCCGCGCGTCGCCCAGCACGAACAGGCGCTGCTGGGCCAGCCGGTCGCGCGCCGGATCCACCGCGCGCAGGCGGTCCTGGTCCATCGCGGTGCGCGCGGCCGCGGCTGGGTCCGGCAGCGCGGACAGGTCCACCACCTCCAGCAGCGGCACATGCGCGGGCACATGCCATTGCTGCGGCACGCCGTCGGCGCTGTCGGCAATCCGCAGCGCCAGCGCCTCGGCCTCGTGCGCGGCGGCGTTGGCGGCGGCCACGAAGCGTGGGACGTCCAACGGGCCGTCGATCCACAACGCATGGGCGGTGTTGAATGCCGCCGGCGCAGCAGCCAGTCGCTGCGCATACCAGAGCCCGGTCTGCGCTTCGCTCAGGCCCTGGGGGTGCGTCTGCGCGTGTGCGTCGGTTGCGTCCGCGCCCTGCCCCGCCTTCATGCGCGGGCAGCGCTGCCCTGCAGCCGCTGCACCACGCCCCACCAGCCGGCCAGCGTGGCGTGCTCGGCCAGGTGGCTGAACTCCAGCGCGATGCCGGTGTTGCTCCAGGCCAGTACCAGGCCCAGCACCCGCATCGAGTCCAGGCCCAGGTCGATCAGGTTGTCGTCGTCACCGATGGTCTCGGGCGTTTCGCCCAGCATGCCGGCCACGTCGGCACGCATGCGCGCCAGGTCGAGCGGGAGGTCGTGTGCGGGAGTATTCATGCCAGGGCCTTCAACAGCTGGTCGGTGGTCAGGGGCACGCCACAGGTGCGCGCGATCAGGTGCAGGGCCAGGTCATGGTCGGCGCGCGAGAAATCGGCCACTGCATCGGCGGCGATGAACGCCTCGATGTCACGCTGGAACGCCTCGGTCACGGTCGCCGCGCAGCCGATGTGCGCATACACGCCGGTCACCAGCAGCTGGTCGCGGCCACGGGCGCGCAGCATCGTGTCGAGGTTGCTGCGCTGGAACGCGCTGTAGCGGTGCTTCACCAGCACGTGGTCGCCGGGAGCCGGCGCCAAGGCGCCAACGATGGTTTCGTGCTCGGCGGTGGCGCTCATGCCCGGGCCCCACAGGTCGGCCTGCAGCCCGCGGTCGCGGCGGTCCTGGTTGCCGCGCTGGGCGGTATAGAACACCGGGATGTCGCGCGCACGGCAGTGCGCCAGCAGGCGCGCGATATTGGCCACGGCGGGCGCAAGCGGTGCGGCGTCTGCGGCAAACGCGGCCAGGAAATACTGCTGCATGTCATGCACCAGCAGCGCCATGCGCTCGGTGCGCGGCACCCAGGGGCCGCGCGGCGGCGGCAGTTCACCGGCCAGCGGCAACGGATACGGGGCAATCTTCGGCAGCGCCATCAGCGCGGTTCTCCTGTCTGTTCAAGGTAACGCGCGCGCAACTGCGCGCGCAGTTCGCGGCGGCTGATCTTGCCCACCGCGGTGGTGCCGAAGGCCGCCACGAATACCACCTGGTCGGGCACCTTGAACGCGGCCAGGCCGCGTCCGCGCACCCAGGCCTTGAGGCTGGCGGCGGTGGGCGGGGTGCCGTGCGCAATCACGAACGCGCAGCTGCGTTCCCCCAGGAAGGCATCCGGCATGGACACCACGGCGGCATCGAATACGTCGGCGTGGGCCAGCAGATGGTCTTCGATCTCCTCGGCGGAGATCTTTTCACCGGCCCGGTTGATATGGTCGCCCGCCCTGCCCTGCACCACCAGGTAGCCCCCGGGCAGCTGCTGCACCATGTCGCCGGTGCGGTAGTAGCCATCTTCGGTGAAGGACCGTGCATTGGCGGCCGGGTCGTTGTGGTACGCGCGGATGGTGTACGGGCCCCGCGTCAGCAGGTGGCCGATGCCGCCTTCGGCGACCGGGTGGCCGTGGTCGTCCACCACCAGCACCTCGTCGTCGGGCGAGATCGGTCGGCCCTGCGTGCCCACCACCACGTCCAGCGGATCGTGCAGGCGGGTGTAGTTGACCAGGCCTTCGGCCATGCCGAACACCTGTTGCAAACGGCAGCCCAGGCTGTCGATCACCCGTCGCGCCGCTTCGGGCACCAGCTTGGCGCCGCCCACCTGCAGCACCTGCAGGCTAGTCAGGTCGTGCGTCGTAGTGGCTGCGGCCTGCGCCCACAACAAGGCCAGCGGCGGCACCAGGCCCACGCAGGTGACGCGCTCGCGCGCGATCAGCGGGAAGGCCGCGTCGGGTCCGGGGCCCGGACTCATCACCACGCGCGCCCCGGCATACAGCGCACCCAGGAACCCGGGCGAGCTCATCGGGAAGTTGTGCGCTGCCGGCAGCGCGACCATGTACACGCTGTCGCGGGTGATGGCGCAGATCTCGTTGCTGGCGCGGAACGAATAGATGTAGTCGTCGTGGGTGCGCGGAATCAGCTTGGACAAGCCGGTGCTGCCGCCAGACAGCTGCAGGAACGCCACCGATTGCGGGTCCGGATCGGGCGGCAACAGCGCCGCGTCACCCTGCAGGCCGTCCACCGCGCCGAACTCGGCGGCGTCGCCGACGATCAGTACGTGCTGCAGCGCCGGCAGCAGCGCCTGCAGTTCGCGCGCCAGCACGCGGTAGTCGAAGCCGTCCTGCCTGTCCGCGGCGATGTACCCGCGCGCCTGCGCCTTGTGCATCACATGGCTGACCTCGGTGAGGCGGTGTGCCGGCAGCGCGTACACGGGGATCAACCCGGCCCGGAACAACCCGCAGACCACCGTCACGAAGGCCGGCGTATTGCCCAGCTGCACCACCACCCGATCACCCGGCACCAGACCGCGCGCCAGCAACCCCGCGCCGATCCGGCCGGCTTCCTGCCAGAGGGCTGCGTAACTCAACCGCACCTCGCCGCCGACCACGGCGATGTCATCGGCGAACTGCGCGGCGCGCTCGCGCAGCACGCCGGGCAGTGTTTCGCCGCGCCAGTACCCTGCGGCGCGGTAGCGCGCCACCAGGGCCGGCGGCCAGCTCTGGCGCAGCGGCACCAGTGCGGGGGAAGCCATGTCATTCATCAGGAAGCAACTCCGGTATCGCGTGTAGAAGGCAACGCGTCGACGCCCAGGGCGTTCAGCACGGCGCCGAATTTGGCTTCGGTTTCGGCCACTTCCAGCGCGGGCTGTGAGCCGGCCACGATGCCCGCGCCGGCGTACACGCGCACCTGCGCGCCCTGCACGCGGGCGCAACGGATCGCCACGTACCAGTCGCCGTCACCGTCGGCATCGGTCCAGCCCACCGCGCCCGCATAGAAGCCGCGCGGCACCGGTTCCAGCGTGCGGATGGTGGCCAGCGCAAGCGCGCGCGGCGTACCGCACACCGCCGGGGTGGGATGCAGCGCCGCCACCAGCGTAGCAACCGGCGTGCGGGCGTCGGCCAGCGTGGCCTCGATCCGCGTGCCCAGGTGCCACATGGTGGCGGTGGCATGCAGCGAGGGCCGCGGTTCGGCATCGATGTGACTGCACCACGGCGCCAGTGCCGCAACGATGGCCTCGACGACATGACGGTGTTCGTCGTGGTCCTTGGCCGAGCCAAGCAGCGCCTGCGCGACCCGTGCGTCTTCGTCCGGGTCCGGATGGCGCCGGGCCGAACCGGCCAGCGGATGCGACAGCACGCGGCTGCCGCGACGCGACACCAGCAGCTCGGGGGTGGCCCCCACCAGCCACGCCGGTGGGTCCTGTGCATCGACCGGCAGCGACACCATATAGGTGGCCACGCTGGGATCGTGGCCCAGGCGCGCGGCCAGCGCGTGCGGATCCACGTCATGCGTACCGTGCAGCAGCAGGCTGCGCGCCAGCACCACCTTGTGCAGCGCCGGTGCCGGCTGCTGCAGGTGCTGCAGCGCCGCGCCCACCGCGTCCGCGTACTGCGCGGCACTGGGTTCGGCGGCGATGCGACCGGTGAAGGGCGCGGCAGGCGGCGCCGACGGAAGAGCCGTGTCCGAAAGGGCCTGCGGCTGGTGCAGCGCGTCGTCACTGTCAGGATCGAACGGCAACGCGCCGACCAGCAGCGGCAGGCCGGCGCGCGGCGTAGCGAAAAAGGCCGCCACACGCGCGGCGAGGGTGGCGGTGCCGCCGGACGGCAGCCGGGCCCGGCACCCCCGGGTGTGCAGCGAGCGCAGCGGCGCCCGCAGCAGGAACGGCGCGGCCACGGCAGCATCGCCAGCCACAACACTGTCGTCGTCGCGCACCACGTGTGCCTGCGTGCTGTCGTTCATGCCATCGCTCCATCGCGGTGGCGCACCGCGGCCACCGACAGCACCAGTAGCAGTGCCCCCACCAACAGGTACGGCGCGCTGGGCCGCCACTGGTACAACAGCGTGCCGAGCATCGGCCCGATCACCATGCCCAGGCCCTGCACCGAGGCCACGGTACCGGCAGCGGCGCCCTGCTCATGTGCCTGCACCGAATCAGCGGCCAGCGCCTGGAATGACGGAAACACGAAGCCCATCCCGAACGCCGCCACCGCGTAGGCCAGCAGCAGTTCCCACCGCGCATCGACCAGCGCCACCGAGGCGAAACCGATGCCGGACACCAGCGCACCCAGGGCGATCCAGCGCCGTGGCGGCACGCCGACCAGCTTCATCACCAGCACCTGCGCCAGGATCAGCCCGACACCCACCGCGGTCAGTGCCAGGCCGGCCGCACGCGCGCCGTCGGCCGGCGACAGGTGCAGGCGGTCGATGGCGAAGAAGCCGACGGTGACCTGCGCGATGGTGACCGACACCATGGCCGCGAACACCGCCAGGATCGGCAGGCGAAGCCGTGCATCGGTCCAGCCCAGCCGCGCGCGCGGGCCTTTCACTGCCGTGCGCACCGGCGCATCCGGCGGCAGTCGCCAGGCGATGGCGGCGAGCGACAGCAGCGGCAACAGGGCGGCGATGTAGAGGGTGAGCGACAACTGGTGATACGCGATCCACCCGGCGGCCGCCGGGCCGACTACCATGCCCAGCGCGTTGGCGGTGCCGAGTTTGGCCATGGCCGAGGCGCGTTGCCCCGGCGCGGCGCCGTCGGCTACCAGCGCGGCAGCCGTCGGCGGCACGGCGGCGTAGAACAGCCCTACCAGCGCCCGCGTGCCCACCAGTACCAGCACCGACAGCCACAGCGCCGGTGGTCGGGCCAACGCAGCATCCACGAAGACCGCCATTGCGACGTAGATCAGCACGTAGGCCGCCAGTGCGATCAGCAGCACGCGCTTGCGACCGATGCGGTCGCTCAGGCTGCCCCAGCGGCGCGCGGACAGCATCCACAGCACGCCGGCGGCGGTGACCGACAGGCCGGCATGCCATTCGGCCAGCCCCAGCAGGCGCACCACCGGCCCCACTACCGCCACGTAGGCCATCATCGCCATGGTGCCGGTCAGGGCCGCGAACACCAGGGCCGGCAAGCCGGGTACTACCGAACGCTCATGCATAACACCACTGCCAATCAGGGAATAGGGCGCGCAGCGCTGCAAGGCGGCGCGTCGGATCGATCGGCTTCGACGATGCGGGGATCGCCGTGGCTATCCATTCAAATGATAACAGGTCGCATTCGCAGTTTCCTGCCGGCGGTGGCGCGGCATTCATCCGTGCGTGATGGACAACACGGATGCGCCCCTGCGTGCGGGACATTGATGTCGATCAACCCGTGCACACACCGACCCGACTAAGCTGGCTCCACCCCCACCACGGTCTTTGCAATGGCGTCATTTCCTCCC
>NZ_QAIW01000080.1:0-7186 GCF_003061285.1 Stenotrophomonas sp. HMWF003
CCGCCACCGTTGCCCCGTTTGCCCGAGCCACCCCATGCCCCCTGCGTCGTCGCTGCTCCGCCTGCCCGTGCCCCTGCTGCTGCTCACCCTGGCGTTGGCCGGCTGTGGCGACAAGGAGGCGGCCGACAGCGGCGCGATGACCCAGCCCAGCGCGCAGGCCGCGGCCGCGGCAGACCCGGCGGCCGCGCCACTGCTGGCCGCGCTGCAGAAACAGCTCGACGGCCACCGCCGCATCATCGTGCTGCTGGCCGACGAGGCGCAGCAGTCGCCGGCCGATCGCGCCACCTCCAGCCGCATCGGCCAACAGCTGTTCCACGACGGCCTGGCGCAGCGCGCCGCGATCGCCACGCAGTTCGACACGCTGCTGCGCAGCTCCAGCCCGCAACGCTTCGCCTCGCTGGGCACGGTGCTGGACTACATCGAATCGGCGCCGGAGCTGTTCGATGCCGACCGGCTGGCCTTCCGCGAAGTGCTGCGTGACCTGCACGAGCGCGTGGGCAAGGATTCGTCGCTGCCGGCGGTGAAACTGCACCAGCGGATCGGCGAGGACCTGGAGGCGCTGGATGAGATCGAGCGCAACTACAACCAGGAAATCACCCGCATTTTCAGTCGCTTCGACCGCACCCGGGCGATCGCGCTCAAGCGCGAGAAGTGGGATGACTACATCGCCCACCTGCACGCGCAGTACCGCCGCGACGACATCCTGCGCGACTACGGCGTGATCGAGCCGTACCCGATGTCGATGAAGGACAGCGACCGCGAGATCTTCGGCCGCGACCTGCCGCCCAAGACCGTGGTGCTCACCTTCGACGACGGCCCGCACAAGGCCTACACCGACGAAGTGGTGGCCATCCTGCAGCGCTACGACGTGCCCGGCGTGTTCTTCGAAGTGGGCCGCAACCTTGGTGAAGTGAAGGCCGATGGCAAGGTCACGCTGGGCCCGCTGGCC
Source organism: Stenotrophomonas sp. HMWF003 (assembly GCF_003061285.1). Classification (NCBI taxonomy): domain Bacteria; kingdom Pseudomonadati; phylum Pseudomonadota; class Gammaproteobacteria; order Lysobacterales; family Lysobacteraceae; genus Stenotrophomonas; species Stenotrophomonas sp. HMWF003. The sequence continues at coordinate 950 of NZ_QAIW01000080.1, forward strand.
GGCATCAGCCGCAACCTGATGGAACAGGGGTACGCGGTGGGCAACCACAGCCTGACCCACGCGCAGCTGTCGCGTACCACCGGCGACGCACTGCGCGAACAGGTGCTGTCCACCGACACGCTGCTCAAGGACGTGGATGACAAGCGCGCGCCGCTGTTCCGCTTCCCCTATGGGGCGCGCAACGCCGAAGGCCTGCAGCTGCTCAACGAGGCCGGCCTGAAGTCGATCATGTGGAACATCGATTCGATGGACTGGGCCGACCCGGTGCCGGAGTCGATCGTGCAGCGCGTGGTCGACCAGGTGCAGAAGGAACAGCGCGGCATCATCCTGTTTCACGACATCCATGACCGCGCGGTCAAGGCGCTGCCGCAGATCCTGGACCGGCTGATCGCCGATGGCTACCAGTTCGCCGGCTGGAACGGCCGCGACTTCAGCGTGGCGCGCCCGCGCAAGGGGGCCGGCAGCGCGCCCACCGTCACCACCGGTTACCAGAAGTCCTGGGCGATCGTGATCGGCATCGACGACTATGCCAAGTGGCCGAAGCTGGAGTACGCCAGCCACGATGCACAGGCCATCGCCGACACCCTGACCGGTCAGTTCGGCTTCCCGTCGTCGCAGGTGATCGTGCTGAAGAACCAGCAGGCCACCCGCAACAACATCCTGGCCGCCTTCCACGACCGCCTGGCCGACGACCGCACCGGGCGCGATGACCGGGTGTTCGTGTTCTTCGCCGGCCATGGCGCCACCCGCCGCCTGGCCTCGGGCCGCGACCTTGGCTACATCATCCCGGTGGATTCCCACCCGGACGAGTTTGCTACCGATGCCATCGCGATGACCGACATCCAGAACATCGCCGAGAGCATGCAGGCCAAGCACGTGATGTTCGTGATGGACGCCTGTTACAGCGGCCTCGGCCTGACCCGCGGCGGGCCCTCGTCGTCGGCCTTCCTGCGCGAGAACGCCCGCCGCAGCGCGCGCCAGATGCTCACCGCTGGTGGCGCCGACCAGCAGGTGGCCGATGCCGGCCCGAACGGCCATTCGGTGTTCACCTGGGTGCTGCTGCAGGCATTGGCCGGCAAGGGCGACCTCAACGGTGACGGACTGATCACCGGTACCGAGCTGGCCGCGTACGTGGCCCCGGCCGTGTCGGCGGTGTCGCAGCAGACGCCCGCCTTCGGCAGCCTGCCGGGGTCGCAGGGCGGCGAGTTCGTGTTCCAGGTGCCCGACAGCCAGGAGTACCTCACCGCCGAGACACGCCAGTTGTCGGCCGACGCCATTGCGCTGAACAACAAGGTCGATGCGGCGCAGGACGCCAAGGGCAAGGACGAAGCGCCGGTGACCGTGGCCGACCTGCAAGGCGGCAAGAGCACGCTGGTGGTGCCGGCCGCTGCGCCCACCTCCGACCGCCAGCGCGCGCAGCAGGCCAACGACCGTGGCCTGCAGCTGTACCGCGAGAAGCGCTACGACGAGGCCGTGGCCGAGTTCACCGAGGCCCTGAAGCTGCGCCCGGACTTCGCCCAGGCCGCCAACAACCTGGGCTTCGTCTACTACCGGCAGCAGCGCTATGCCGAAGCGGCCCGCTGGCTGGAGAACACCTTGAAGATCGATCCCTCGCGGGCGGTGGCCCATTTCAACCTGGGCGACGCCTACTTCCATGGCGGCGACACGGCCCGGGCCAAACAGGCCTACCGCACCTACCTGGCCCTGCAACCGCAGGGCAGCAACGCGGCGCAGGCCCGTGCCCAGCTGGAGAAGCTCTAAGCGATGACCACCCCGTCCAACATCGACACCATTGTCGCCATCGCCACTGCGCCCGGTGCCGGCGGCGTCGGCATCGTGCGCCTGAGCGGCCCGCGTGCGCGCGACATCGCCGAGGCCATCGGCGTACGCACGATGCAGCCGCGCCAGGCGCATTACGCCCGCTTCCGCGATGCGCAGGGCGAGGTGATCGACGATGGCATCGCGCTGTGGTTCCCGGCCCCCAACAGCTTCACCGGCGAAGCGGTGGTCGAACTGCAGGGCCATGGCAGCCCGGTGGTGTTGCAGCAGCTGGTCGCGCGCTGCATCGCGCTGGGCGCGCGGCAGGCCCGGCCGGGTGAATTCAGCGAGCGTGCCTTCCTCAATGGCAAGCTCGACCTGGCCCAGGCCGAAGCCATCGCCGACCTGATCGCGGCCAGCGACACCCGCGCAGCGCGCGCTGCGCGGCGGTCGCTGGACGGAGTGTTCTCGCGCCGCGTGGACGAGGTGGCAGAACAGCTTGTTCTGCTGCGCATCCATGTCGAAGCAGCGATCGACTTCGCCGACGAGCCGCTGGACACCCTGGGCGGCGAGCAGGTGCGCGCCGGGCTGGGCCAGGCGCTGCGCGCGCTGGGGCAGCTGCGCGACGATGCCGAACGCGGCCGCAAGCTGCGCGATGGCCTGCATGCGGTGCTGGTGGGACCGCCGAACGCCGGCAAGAGCTCGCTGCTCAACGCACTGGCCGGCAGCGAGCGCGCCATCGTCACCGACATCGCCGGCACCACCCGCGACACCCTGCGCGAAACCATCCGCATCGACGGCCTCGAACTGACCCTGGTCGACACCGCCGGCCTGCGCGACGGCGGCGACGCGATCGAGCGTGAGGGCATGCGCCGCGCGCACGTGGAGATGCAACGCACGGATCTGGCCATCATCGTGCTCGACGCCCGCGACCCGCAGGCCGGGCACGCAGCGGTGGCGGCTGCCCTGGCCGGGGTGCCGCAGCAGCTGTGGATCCACAACAAGAGCGACCTGCTGGAGCAGCTTCCCGCCGACAGCGATCCGAATGTCGTCCACGTCTCCGCCGCCACCGGCCAGGGCCTGGACCGTCTGCACGCCCGCCTGCGCGCACTGGCCAGCGGCAGCGCAGGCGACAGCGTGGACGGCGAGTTCTCTGCCCGTGCCCGCCATGTTGAAGCGATCGTGCTGGCCATCGGCCACGCCGAGCGCGCCGACGCCGAGCTGGTCCACGAACACCTGGAGCTGGCCGCCGAAGAACTGCGGCTGGCGCATGAGGCGCTGGGGGAGATCACCGGGCGGATGAGCGCCGATGATCTGCTGGGGCGCATCTTCTCCAGCTTCTGCATCGGGAAATAGGGGGCATTTCTTCCCGCTGTCATACCGCACCACCACAATGTGCCGGTCCATCCACGCCCCGCCGCGTCGGCGCGGGCCGCATTACACAGGGGTTTGCAGTGTCGAAGTTGTCGTGGGGTTGTGCCTTGCTGTTGTCGCTGGCCGTGGCACCATCGGTGGCCATGAGCGCTGAATCTTCCCCTCCCGGGCCGCGCAAGGCGGCGGTGTACGGCCATCGCGGCGCCAGTGCGTTGCTGCCCGAACATACCCTGGCCGCCTATGCCCAGGCCATCGCCGACGGCGCCGACTACATCGAACCGGACCTGGTGATGACCAAGGACGGCGTGCTGGTGTCCCGGCACGAGAACGAGATCGGCGGCACCACCGACGTGGCCGCCCGCCCGGAGTTCGCCAGCCGCAGGACGGTCAAGACCATCGACGGCGAGCGCATGGAAGGCTGGTTCACCGAAGACTTCACCCTGGCCGAGTTGAAGACGCTGTACGCCCGCGAGCGCCTGCCGCAGCTGCGCAGCACCGCCTTCGACGGCCAGTTCCGCATCGCCACCCTGGACGAGATCATCGCCTTCCTGGTCCAGCAGGCCGGCCGTGCCAACCGTGGCATCGGCCTGGTACCGGAGATCAAGCACGGCACCTACTTCAAGGGCATCGGCCTGCCGATGGAAGACAAGGTGCTGGCCACGCTGCAGGGCAACGCCTATACCCGCGTGGCGCCGGTGACGATCCAGTCGTTCGAAGTGGGCAACCTGCGTTACCTGCGCAGCAAGCTGGCACGCGATTCCAACATCCGCCTGCTGCAGCTGATCGGTGACCCGAAGCAGCAGCCCGGCGACGTGCTGGCGGCCAAGGGCAGCCAGCGCTACGCCGACATGCTCACCCCGGCCGGATTGGAGCAGGTAGCCGCCTACGCCGACGGCATCGGACCGAGCCTGCGCCTGGTCATTCCGCTGGACGCTGCCGGCAAGCTCGGCACGCCTACGTCGCTGGTGCGCGATGCACATGCGGCAGGGTTGATGGTGGTTCCGTACACGTTCCGCCCGGAGAATCCGTTCCAGGCCGCCGAGTTCCGCACGGGCGAAGCCAACGCGCGCAACGCCGAGGGTTCGGTGGCTGAAATGCGCGCTTATCTCGCCACCGGCATCGATGCCTTCTTCACCGACGACCCGGCGCTGGGCCGGCGCGCGGTGGATGGCGATGGCACGGCGGTGGCAAACCCGTAGGTACCGACCGGGCCATGCCGCAACTGTCCTTGCCGACCGCGCGCTGCGCGCGCTACCGTGCCCGGCAGACAAGGAGGTCGCATGCTGATCGGGCATCGCTACGAACACACGCCGGACGGCGATCTACGCATTCGCTCACACAACCACGTGCTCGGTGGCCTGGTGCTGATGTTCCTGGCCATCGGCTTCGGCGTCCCCACGGTGGTGCTGATGGAGGGAATGAAGGCCGGCTCACTGGTGAATACGCTGCTGGTAGGGTTGGCGATGCTGTTGCTGCCCGCGATGAGCCTGCTGGCGCTCTGGTCGTCGGCGCCGCGGGAGACCCTCACCCTGTCTTGGCGCAACGACGTGGTTGAACGCCGCCGCCGGATGCTGCTGGGCCTGCGTGAGCAGGTCGAGCAGTTCGCACTTGGCCGCCCCGTTGCGCTGGAGTTGCGCGTCCGCAAGGATGCCCGGCCAGCCATCGGCACGCTCTGGATGATCCTGCCCGACGGACGCGAACAGTGCCTCAGCCCCGGCAACTTCGCGCTTTTGCCGGGCCGACCGTCGACAGAGCGGTGGCTTGGCGAAGTTGCCGGCTACCTGCAGGTGGCGGTCACCCGCGTCGAACGGGATGCTGCCGGTGCAGATGCCCGCCCGGTGGCCCCATTACCGGCCTGGCGGCGGCGCGCAGCGGCCTTCAACGCGGTGCATGCCCCGCCGCCCCGCGTGGCGCGGAAAGCATCCACCCCCAATGCGCCGACAGCATCCGACCCGAACGACAGGATCGGCTTCCTCGCCCGTGTGGTGGTCGCGTTGTTCGGGCTGTTCCTGGCGGTACTGGAGCTGTCCCAGGCACTGGCAGTGGGAACGGCGCTGTTCACCGGACGCCTGCGTGTCAGCGGATTCCGCACCGGATCGCACAGCTACCTGTGGGACGAGCGTCCCATGGCGTTCTCGGTCCACACGCTGTTCGGCGTGGTGGAAGTGCTGGTGGTGGGCTACATCGCCTGGCAATGCCTGCGCATCAGTGCCACCGGCGTGATCAAGCCACCGAAGTGAACCGCCGTTACTCGCGCGGTGCACCCGGATCGCGCGGACGGAAGGGCAGCACCACGAAGTCCTGCCCTTCGCGCGGCTGCCACAGTACCGGCACGCGGTGCGGGGAGGGCGGTTCGAGGTCGTTGTCACGCTGCAGCTGCAGGTCGTCCTCGTCTTCTTCCTCTTCCCAGCTGTAGCGCTTGCGCGGGGCCATCGGGTCGGACAGGCGGAACAGCAGTGCGCTGATGATGCCGGCGAAGGCACCGCCCATGTGCGACTGCCAGGACACCCCCGGCTCGTGCGGCAGGATGGTGATGAGCATGCTGCCGTAGAACAGGAAGGCGATCAGGCCGGCGGCAATGGCCGGCCGGTCGCGGCGCAGCAGGCCCAGCACGAAGATCAGGAACATCAGGCCGTGGGTGATGCCGCTGGCACCGAGATGGCGGCTGCCCAGGTCACCCAGCAGCCAGGCACCCAGTCCTGAGCCGACCCACAGCAGGGGCAGCGCGCGCACGGTGGCTTTGGGATAGACGCTGCCGGCAAGGGTGCCGAGGATCAGCAGGGCGAATGCATTGGCGCCCAGGTGCTGCACCGAACCGTGCAGCAGCGGTGCACCGAGGATGCCGAGCAGGCCGGCCTTGTCCAGCGGGGCCACGGCCCACGGGCGCCAGTCGAAATGACCCTGCGCGGTGTAGATGGCCACCAGCACCAGCACGAAGGCCAGGCTCAGGTTGAACGCCCGCAGCACGCGACCGCGGTCGTTGCGGGGAGAGGTCGGCGGCTCGCCGGCGGGCAGGGGCAGGTTGGCGTTCATACCCTTAGGGATTGCGTCGCCCGGGCTGAACACAAGGGCAACGCGGCGGGAGAGAGTAGTGCCACCGGCGGG
>NZ_QAIW01000081.1:0-11712 GCF_003061285.1 Stenotrophomonas sp. HMWF003
ACCTATACGTCCTACCCGTACTACGACGTGTCGTGGTTCGATACGGTGGGCCGTACGCTCAACCTGCAGTACACGCACAAGTTCGGTGGCACGGCGCTGTAAGCCGCGCGGTTGCAGCGGATGCGGGCGAAAAGACGGAGGCAGTGCCTCCGTCTTTTTTTTGGCGATGCACTTCCCAAGCGACAAGGCACAAGCGATCACGGTGTGCTGGCGCCTGCGCGGGGCAGGTGCGGGTGGGCTGCGGTGGAGGGTCCCGCCAATCCACCCGCACCCGCCCCAGACAATCGGCCGGTGACCATGCAGAGAGCCACGCAGGTAGTGCCGGCCGCTGGCCGGCTCTCCCAAGCAGGTAGTGCCGGCCGCTGGCCGGCTCCTCGGAATCCAGGAAGCGTCCTGTACGGTTCTCCACACCCGACGTGGAGAGGCGTGGGGGTTTGGTGTGGACAAGTAGGCGCAAGCCAACCACCGCAAGGCTTTCAGGGTGTGGCTATTTTTTGTCCACGCGCGTATGGGGTTTTCCACACCGTGCGTGGAGAGCGATGGGGGTTTGCTGTGGACAACCCGGTGCGAGCGATACGCCGCAAGGGTTTTCAGCGGTGGTCAAGAATTGTCCACGGTGTTTGCGGGTGGGTGTGCGGGGGTGCCGGCCAGCGGCCGACACTACCGGGGCGGAGGTTTTCCACACGGGGCGTGGAAAGCGGTGGGTGTTTGTTGTGGACAAGTGGGTTGGAAGCGCATGCACCAAGGGTTTCCAGGCGTGATCAATTAATCGCCAGCACCTGCTTGCCAGCGGACACCCTGTCGCAGCGCGGCTCCCCATCCCGACTATGCTGCGCTACCCCTTATCGATGGAGAGCACCGCGTGCGCAGAGGCATTCCCCGCATTGCCGTAGTCGGCGCCGGCATTACAGGCGCCTCCGTGGCGTGGCACCTGACGCGCGCGGGCGCAGCCGTCACGGTGCTGGAGCGCGGCCCCGACGCGTCGAGCGGCGCGACCGGCAGCTCGTATGGCTGGGTCGGCACGGGCAGCATGCTGCCGGGCGACGCGCCGTCGCGCTTTGCCATGATCCGCGACGCCGTGCCGGAATTTGCCCGGCTGGCGAGCGCGCTGGGCCCCTTGCCGATCGCGGCGCGCGGCGCGCTGGTGTGGGCCGGCACGGACGCGGACACCGACGCGTTCGTGGCCCAACAACGGGCGGCGGGCATCACGATCGCACTGCTCGATCGCGCAGGCATCAGGACATTGGAGCCGCATCTGAAGGCGCCGGCACTGGCCGCGTGGGTGCCCGGCGATTTCGCCCTCGAACCTGCGCTGCTCACCGCGCAGCTGCTGTCCAGTGCACAGGCATCGGGCGCACGTGTTGCGTTCGATCAGGAGGTGTCCGCCATTGAGACACGCAACGGCCGGGTTACCGCGGTGGTGACAGCGGACGGGTCGCATTCGGTGGACGCCGTGGTGCTTGCCAATGCGGCCAGCGCCGTGCCCCTGGCGGCACGCCTGGATATCCACCTGCCCGTGCATGAGGCGCCCGCGGTGCTGCTGGCGTTCGACGCATTGCCCGGGCGTCTCCATCACCTGCTGTGTGCTGCCGACCACGAAGTCCGGCCACGTCTCGGCGGTGGAATGCTGGTTGCGGCCGACATGCCCGTCGAGGGCGATGCCGGCCTGGACCGCCTGGCCCGTCAGTGCATGGCCGACACGCAGGCCCTGCTCACTGCCCCTGCCGGGCTGGTGTTGCGCTCGGCGAGGGCCATGCAACGGCCGTTGACCAGCACCGGTATGCCGGTGCAGGGGTTCCTGCCCGGCGTTGAAGGCCTTTACGCCGCCATCGCCCATCCGGGCGTGATGCTCGCGCCGTGGCTGGGCCGGCTGGCGGCGGACGCGTTGGTCGCCGCGTGAGCGGTCATGCAGTAGACGGCCTGCGGCCCCGTGCCATGCCATCGCCGTGCCGGATCGCCCTGATGATTACAGCCGCCCTGACCTGCTTTTCCCTGCGATTTGTTGCGAATGGGGATGACACCCGGCAGGACACACGGCTTTTCCACACCGCACGTGGAGAGCCGTGGGTGTTTGTTGTGGACAAGTGGTGGCGAGCCATGTGCGGCAGGCGTTTTGAACGCTGGTGAATTTTTGTCCAGCCCGGCGTCACCTGCCTAAAACGCAAACGCCCCGCTCGGGGCGGGGCGTTTGCGTGGCATCAACGTGCGGTGGAATCAGACGTTGAAGCGGAAGTGCAGGATGTCGCCTTCCTGGACGCGGTATTCCTTGCCTTCCAGGCGCAGGCGCCCGGCTTCCTTGGCGCCGGCTTCGCCCTTGTACTTGATGAAGTCGTCATAGGCGATGGTTTCAGCGCGGATGAAGCCCTTCTCGAAGTCGGTGTGGATCACCGCGGCCGCCTGCGGGGCGGTAGCGCCCTTGCGCACGGTCCAGGCGCGCACTTCCTTCACACCGGCGGTGAAGTAGGTCTGCAGGCCCAGCAGCTGGTAGGCCGCGTAGATCACGCGGTTCAAGCCCGGCTCGGACAGGCCCAGATCGGCCAGGAAGGTGTCGCGGTCTTCGTCGTCCAGCTGCGACAGCTCTTCTTCGATCGCGGCCGACACCGGCACCACCTGCGCGCCTTCGGTGGCGGCGCGGGCGCGCACGGCGTCCAGGTGCGGGTTGTTCTCGAAGCCGTCTTCCAGCACGTTGGCGATGTACATCACCGGCTTGAGGGTGAGCAGGAACAGGTCGCGGACCAGCGCCTTCTCTTCCTCGTCCAGGCCCGCCGAACGGCCGGCCTTGCCGTCGGCCAGCGCGGCCTGCAGCTTGGCCAGCACCGGCTTGCGTGCCGCCGCGTCCTTGTCGCCACCCTTGGCAGCGCGCTCGGCGCGGTTCAGCGCCTTCTCGACGCTGTCCAGGTCGGCCAGGGCCAGCTCGGTGTCGATGGTGTCGATGTCCGACAGCGGGTCGACCTTGTTGTTGACGTGGATGACGTCGGCGTTTTCGAAGCAGCGCACCACGTGGGTGATCGCATCCACTTCGCGGATGTGGGCCAGGAACTTGTTGCCCAGGCCTTCACCGCTGGCGGCACCGGCCACCAGGCCGGCGATGTCGACGAACTCCACCGCGGTCGGAATGACCTTCTGCGGGTTGATGATCGCAGCCAGCTCGTTCAGGCGCGGATCCGGCACCGGCACGATGCCGACGTTCGGCTCGATCGTGCAGAACGGGAAGTTGGCCGCGGCGATGCCCGCCTTGGTCAGCGCATTGAACAGGGTCGATTTGCCGACGTTGGGCAGGCCGACGATGCCGCATTTGATACCCATCTTTGACAACCTCTGGGGTGAACGTGATTGGGAAAAAGGCGCGGTGTGTTCGCCGTTTTACCAATCATTCTCCGTACCGACCAACGGTCGGTACCTACTTGGGGGTGTGCAGCCGCTTCATCGCTTCGCTGAAATCGCCCTTCACTGCCAGCGGCAGGACGTCGATCGCATCGTTGACGGCGTGTCCGATCAGCACATCGTCGTCCTTGCTCGCGCGCCCCAGCACCCACGGCACCACGCGGTCCTTGTGACCGGGATGACCGATGCCGATGCGCAGGCGGTGGAATTTTCCGTGGCCGAGCAGGCGGATGGTGTCGCGCAGGCCGTTCTGGCCGCCATGGCCGCCGTCGAACTTGAGCCGGGCCACGCCAGGCGGCAGGTCCAGTTCGTCGTGCGCCAGCAGCGTCTGTTCCGGTTCGATCTTCCAGAAGCGCTGCGCGGCAGTGACCGATTTGCCACTGAGATTCATGAAGGTGGCGGGCTTGAGCAGCCACACCGATTGCCCGGCGATGTCGACCTTGGCGGTCTCGCCGAACAGCTTGCTGTCCACGCTCCAGCGCGCGCCGGCCTGTTCAACCAGGGCGTCAATGAAACGAAACCCGGCATTGTGCCGGGTCTGGGCGTGCTCGGGTCCGGGATTGCCCAGACCAACGATCAATCGCAATCCTGTCATCACTCTTCTTTCGTCGGTACCGGCCCTGTGCCGGCACATACAGAAACGGCGCCTGCCCCGAAGGACAGGCGCCGCAATCACTTACTCTGCAGCCGGCGCTTCGTCGGCAGCATCTTCCTTGCCGAGCTTGGCGGTGACGATCGCGTCGTCATGGTCCTTGCCCTGGGCCAGGGCCGGGATCTCGACGCCCTTCGGCAGCTTGATGTCCGACAGGTAGATCACGTCGCCAGCCTTCAGCTCGCCCAGGTCGACGTCGATCGACTCCGGCAGGTCCTTCGGCAGGCAGGACACGGTCACTTCCTTCAGTTCGTGGGTGACCACGACGTCGGCAGCCTTGCCAGCCGGCGAGGTGTCTTCGTTGATGAAGTGCAGCGGGACGTTGGCGGTCAGCGCTTCGTTCTCGTTCACGCGCAGGAAATCCAGGTGGATGATCAGCTGCTTGAACGGGTGGCGCTGCATGTCACGCAGCAGGACCTTGGTGATCTTGCCATCCAGGTTCAGGTCCAGGATCGACGAGTAGAACCACTCGTTCTGCTGGGCCAGCCAGGTGGCGTTGTGGTCCAGGTTGATGTTGATCGGAGCGGCGTCGCCGCCGTACACGACGGCCGGGATCACGCCGGCGTGACGCAGGCGGCGGCTCGCACCCTTGCCCTGCACGTCACGAGCGGTGACCTTGATTTCATGGGTCTTGGACATTGTATTGACTACCAGTTGGTGCCTTGCCGGATGGCTTGGCGATGAAGGCACGTCCGCGACCAGACGTACCCGGGGCCCGCCCACCGTTGCCGGCGGGCGGAAAAAAAATCAGTCCACGTACAGCGAGCTGACCGACTCGCCGAAGGCGATGCGACGCATCGTTTCGGCCAGCATTTCCGCCACGCTGAGCTGGCGGATCTTGCTGCACACCCGCGCCTCTTCACGCAGCGGGATGGTGTCGGTCACCACCAGCTCGTCGAGCTGGGAGTTGTTGATGTTGTCCACCGCCGGGCCCGAGAGCACGGCGTGGGTGCAGTACGCGGCCACCTTGAGGGCGCCGCGCGCCTTCAGCGCCGCGGCAGCCGCACACAGGGTACCGGCGGTATCGACGATGTCATCGACCATCACGCAGGTCTTGCCTTCGACGTCACCGATGATGTTCATCACGGTGGAGACGTTGGCGCGCGGGCGGCGCTTGTCGATGATCGCCAGGTCCGCATCGTCCAGCCGCTTGGCCACCGCACGTGCGCGCACCACGCCGCCCACGTCCGGAGACACCACGATCAGGTTTTCGGTGCCGTAGGCGCGCCAGATATCGGCGAGCAGCAGCGGCGAGGCATATACGTTGTCGACCGGCATGTCGAAGAAGCCCTGGATCTGGTCGGCATGCAGGTCCACCGTCAGCACCCGGTCGGCGCCTACGGCGCTGAACATCTTGGCGGCCACCTTGGCGGTGATCGGCACGCGCGAGGAGCGCATGCGGCGATCCTGGCGCGAGTAGCCGAAGTACGGCACCACCGCGGTCACGCTGTTGACCGAGGCGCGCTTGAGCGCATCGATCAGCACCAGCAGCTCCATCAGGTTCTCCGCGCTGGGCGCGCAGGTCGGCTGGATCACGAACACGTCCTGCTTGCGGACGTTTTCCTCGATCTCGACCTGGACTTCACCATCGGAGAAGCGCGACACCAATGCCTTGCCCGGTCGCACCCCCAGTTCCTTGCAGATGCTCTGCGCAAGGCGCTTGTTGGCGTTGCCGGAAAATACCAGCAGGTTGGGGTGATCTTGCATCATGACGGTCTCGGGCGGGAGCGATTGGAGAACTCGGCCGCCGGCACCCTGGAGTGTCTGCGGTGACAACACCGCGGATCATCGGCCGTGCCCGCGCAGATATGCGCATGGGAACGCGGCTGACATCCGCAAGTGGCAGGGGCGGGAGGATTCGAACCTCCGAATGCCAGGATCAAAACCTGGTGCCTTGGGCCTCTTGGCGACGCCCCTGCATCAAAATCAATAACGCTCGAGTACATCAAGCAGTGGCGAGCGCTCCACGCCCGCAGCCACCCATGCCCGCAGTCCTTCCGGCAACTGCGCCAGGCCCTGCTCTGCAGCAGCGCGCGTGGCGAACTCGACGAAACAACCGCTTCCCGACCCGGTGAGTCGTGCCCGGCCGATCCTGCTCAACGCTGCAAACGCTGCCTCTACGGCAGGCTCGCGACGGCGCAGTACCGGCTCGAACGCATTCCCGAGCAAAGACCCGGAAGCGAAGTCCGCTATTTTCGCCACTGGGGCGTCGCGCGTCAAATGCGGATCTGCAAAAAGTCCGGCGGTCGGCGCATGCACGCCCGGATCGGCGATGACATACCACGCCGGCGCGCGGGTGATCGGGGTGAGCTGCTCGCCCACGCCGTCGGCCCAGGCGTTGTGGCCCCGGACGAAAACCGGCACATCCGCGCCCAGCTGCAGCCCCAGGGTGGCCAGGGCATCGACGTCCAGGCCGGCGTTCCACAGACGGTTCAAGCCCACCAACACGGTGGCGGCGTCGGAGGACCCGCCGCCGAACCCGCCGCCGGCCGGAATGTGTTTTTCAACACCGATGTCCGCACCTTGGGCGACATTGGCGGCACGTTGAAGCAGCAGTGCTGCACGTACAGCGAGATCATCCGCCTCTGCCACGCCCGCCAGCGAGGGCCCGTCGCGGCGCACCTGGCCGTCTTCACGTACCCGCAGCCGGATCTGGTCGCCCCAATCGAGCAGCACGAACACGGTCTGCAGCTGGTGGTAGCCATCGGGTCGGCGGCCAGTGATGTTCAGGAACAGATTGAGCTTGGCCGGGGCCGGCCATTGCGACCAGCCCGCGTTCAGGTCCAGAGCACTCATGGGCCGCCGAGCGTCCAGCTGTCGACCAGCACGCGCACTTTGGCGTCCCCGCTGGTCGCTTCGATCCGCCGGGGCAGCACCGGCCGGTCGCCTTCGGCCGGGTACCAGTCCAGGTACTGGATCTGCCAGCCCATCTGCTCGACCCGGCGCGGCCGACCGTCGCCGTCACGCTCGACGTGCTCGGCGGCGCCGGTGTCATCGGCCACCAGGCCACGCACCCAGTCGGGCAGCTGGTTGACCGGAATGTCCCAGCCGGTGGCCTCCAGCAGCACCTCCTGGGCGTCCTCACCTTCACGCGGGCCGCCCTCCAGGCCTTCCAGGCGCCCGCCTTCGTGGTGGCTGTCGCCGGTCAGCTTCCAGCTCTGGCGGGTGACCGGCGCGCTCAGTTCCACCACGTAGCGGCGCGCATCCTGTTGCCAGTCGATGCGCCCGTTGCCGCCGTTGCGCCCCTTGTTGACCGCCACGCGGCCCTGGAAGCTCCACTGTGGCTGTGCACGCACGGCAGCCACGCGGGCCGTTTCCGCTTGCTCGGCCTCGGCTGACACGGTGGTCACCACGGTGGGTGCGGCCGGGGCCTTGCGCTCGTCCAGCGACACGCAGGCCGACAACGATGCAGCCATCGCCAGCGCGGCACCGGCCTTGAACAGGTTCAACGTCATACGCCGTATTTCTCGATCACGCGCTGCAGGGCGCGGTTGTCAGGGTCCAGTTTGCGTGCCTCGTCGAGGAAACGCCGTGCTTCGTCCTTGCGGCCCAGCACCCACAGCACTTCGCCGACGTGCGCGGCAACCTCGGCGTCCTTGCTCAGGGTCCAGGCGCGGCGCAGCTGCACCAGCGCTTCTTCGTTGCGGCCCAGGCGATACAGCACCCAGCCGTAGCTGTCGACGATGGCGGCGTTGTCCGGCTCGGCGACGCGGGCGCGGTCGATCAGCTCCAGTGCTTCCTGGTAGCGCTGGGTGCGGTCGGCCAGCGTGTAGCCCAGCGCATTGAGCGCGGCCACGTTCTCCGGGTCGGTGACCAGGATCTTGCGCAGGTCGGCTTCGGCGCGCGGCACGTCGTCGCGGCGCTCCCAGGCCAGGGCGCGGGCGTACAGCAGCGCGTTCTCGTCCGGGTAGGCGGCCAGGCCACGGGCCAGGGCGTCCAGCTCGCCGGGCAGGTCGTTGCCGCGCTGGCGCAGCTCGGCCTCCAGCAGGTAGGCGTCGCGGCGGGCCTCGTCATCGACAGTGGCGTCGGACTGGATCGCATGCACTTCGGCGAAGGCCTTGTCCGGGCGGCCCGCGTCGTACTGGGCATTGGCCGCGCGCAGGCGCGCTTCGGCCAGTTCCTCGCCCCCGGGCACGCTGTGGTACCAGTCCACCGCTTCGGCCGGGCGCTTGAGGTACTCGGCGATCTTGCCCAGCAGCAGGCGCTGGGCCGGGTCGGGCTTGGCTGCCTTGGCCGACAGCTCCTTATAAAGGAGCAGCAGGGCCGCATCGTCCTTCTGCTTGGCCAGCAGCGAGGCACGCATGCCCCAGGTCTGCACGTCCTGCGGCCCCACCGCCAGCACGCGGGCCGCCGCGCGCGGGTCGCCCATGGTGTCGTAGGCGATCGCCAGCGCGTTGCGCAGGTCCGGGTCCTGGCGGCTCTTGGGCTCGACGCCGCGCAGCAGCGCCATCGCCTCGTCCTGCTTGCCGGCCTGGGCCAGCTGGCTGGCATTCAACAGCGCCACGCGGGGTTCGTTGGGGAAGCGCCGCACGACTTCGTCGACCATCCGCTTGGCCAGGTCCGGGCGCTCCATGCGCATGGCCAGGCGGCCCAGCTCCTGCCAGACCTCCAGTTGATCGGGAATCGCGTTGTCGTCCACCAGCCCGCCCAGCACCTGGGCCGGCACGGCCGGGTCGCGCCCGCCGCCGATCAAGGCGGCAATGGCGAACTTCCAGCCGCGCGGGTCGGGGTCCTTCAGCAGCGCCCCCAGTTCGGTGCGCGCGCCCGCGATGTCGGCCTGGCGCATGTCCAGCGCAGCGGCGGCGCTGCGCATGGCCAGGCTGCGCGGGGCGCGGGCCTCCCACAGCGCCAGCGCCCGGGCGGCGCGCTTGTCGTCGTCGGCCAGCATGGAGATGCGGGTGGCGCGCTCGGCCAGCCCGGCGTCGTCGGTGCCGGCCTCGGCCGCCTCCAGGTACCAGCGCGCGGCGTCGCCGAGCTTGCCGGCCTGCAGGGCGAACTCACCGGCCATGACCGGGGTCAACGGCGCGGTCTGGGCCGGGGTGGCCTTGGCTGCGGGGGCAGCCACGGGGGCCGGCGCCGGCGCTGCCAGGGCGTTGGCGACGGACAAGGACAGCAACAGAACGCTGGAGATGCGAATCAATGCGGGCATCGGGGGCTTCTGGCCTTAAAATGACGACTTGAATGGCCAGCAGCTTATCGCAAGCAACTGAACAATGACCCTGTGGGTGCTCGGACTGAATCACCAGACCGCGCCAGTGGAACTGCGCGAACGCGCGTCCTTTGGCGGCGACGCCCTGCCCCAGGCATTGGCGTCGCTGCGCGATACCCCGCAGGTGGCCGAAGCCGTGCTGCTGTCCACCTGCAACCGCACCGAGCTGTACGCGGTGGCCGAATCGGGTGAGGCACTGGCGCAGTGGCTGGAATCCCACGCGGGGAAGCTGCACGGCTACCTGTACCAGCACGCCGACGCGGATGCGGTGCGCCACCTGTTCCGGGTGGCCACCGGGCTCGACTCGATGGTGCTGGGCGAGCCGCAGATCCTGGGCCAGGTCAAGGACGCCTGGGCCATCGCGCGTGACCACGGCCTGCTGGGCCAGCGCCTGGACCGGCTGTTCCAGCAGACGTTCTCGGTGGCCAAGCGCGCGCGTACCGATACCCGCGTGGGTGCCAACCCGATCTCGGTGGCCTCCACCGCGGTGCGCCTGGCGCAGAACTCGTTCGCGCGGCTGGAAGACTCCACGGTGCTGCTGGTCGGTGCGGGCGAGACCATCGAACTGGCTGCGCGGCACCTGAGCGAAGGCAAGGTGCGCCGCCTGCTGGTGGCCAACCGCACGCTGGCCCATGCCCAGGAACTGGCCAGCCGCCACGGCGGCGTGGCCCTGCCGCTGACCGAACTGGAGCGCCACCTGGGGGAGGCCGACGTGGTGTTTTCGGCCACCGCCGCCCGCGAGCCGGTGATCGCCCGCGCACATGTGGCCGCCGCGCTGAAGACCCGCAAGCACAAGCCGATGCTGCTGTTCGACCTGGCCGTGCCGCGCGATATCGAGGCGGGCGTGGGCGAGCTGCCCGATGCGTTCCTGTACACCGTGGACGATCTGGAGCGGGCGGTCGAAGACAACCGTCGCAGCCGTCGCGAGGCCGCTGCCGAAGCCGAGGCGATCATCGAGCTGCAGGTGGCCCGCTTCGTGGAAACCCTGCAGGCCAGCGCCCACCAGGCCCCGCTGCGGCAACTGCGCGCCTACGGCGAAGCGACCCGCGTGGAAATGCTGGACAAGGCCCGCCAGCAGCTGGCCCACGGCAAATCGCCGGACGAAGTGCTGGAACTGCTGGCCCACGGCCTGACCAACCGCCTGCTGCACCCGCCCACCGCCGCCCTGCGCGCGGCTGCGCTGAGCGGCGATACTGAACTGACCCGCGCCGCCGAGCGCCTGTTCCCGGCCAAGCCGGGCTACCAACATCCTGCTGTGAAGACTGATGACGCCGACCCTGCGCCGTAAGCTGGAAGCGCTGGCCGAACGCCGCGAAGAACTGGAACGCCTGCTTGCCGACCCGGCCGTGGTGAACGACAACGACCGTTTCCGCGCGTTCTCGCGCGAGTTCGCGCAGCTGCAGCCCATTGCCACGGCCCTGGCCGACGAGGCCCGTGCACTGGCCGACCTGGCTGCGGCCGAAGCCATGCGCGGCGATGCGGACCTGCGCGAGCTGGCCGAAGAGGAAATCACCGCCGCCCAGGAGCGGCTGCAGCAGCTGGACCAGGAACTGGCGCTGCTGCTGGTGCCGCGCGACCCGCGCGACGACGGCAACCTGTTCCTGGAAGTGCGGGCCGGCACCGGGGGCGATGAGGCCGCGATCTTCGCCGGCGACCTGTTCCGCATGTACGCCCGCTACGCCGAGCGCCAGGGCTGGAAGGTGGAGATCGAATCGGACAGTCCCGGTGAACATGGTGGCTACAAGGAAATCGTGGCCCGCGTGGTCGGCCGTGGTGCGTATTCCAAACTGAAATTCGAGTCCGGCACGCACCGCGTGCAGCGCGTGCCGGCCACTGAGTCGCAGGGCCGCATCCACACGTCGGCAGCGACGGTGGCGATCATTCCCGAAGCGGACGAAGTGGATGACGTGGTGATCAACCCGGCCGACCTGCGCGTGGATACCTTCCGCTCGTCCGGCGCCGGCGGCCAGCACGTCAACAAGACCGAATCGGCGATCCGCATCACCCACGTGCCGTCCGGAGTGGTGGTGGAATGCCAGACCGAGCGCAGCCAGCACGCCAACCGCGACAAGGCGATGAAGCGCCTGAAGGCCCAGCTGCTGGATGCCGAACGCAGCAAGCAGGCCGCGGCGACGGCCGAGAGCCGCCGGCTGCAGGTGGGCAGCGGCGACCGCAGCCAGCGCATCCGCACCTACAGCTTCCCGCAGGGGCGCATCACCGACCACCGCGTGGAAGGGCTGACCCTGTACGACCTGCCCAACATCATCGCCGGCGAGCTGGACACCCTGGTGGAACGGCTGATCCACGAGCACCAGGCCGACGAGCTGGCGCAGCTGGCGGCGGGTACCTGAGGATGGACGCGGACCGGCAGCAGCTGCGCCTGGCGGTGCAACGCCAGCCGGCCGATTTCATCGCCTGGGTCATGCTGGCCGATGCCGAACTGGAGGCCGGCGATGTTCCGGCCGGC
>NZ_QAIW01000081.1:11792-12849 GCF_003061285.1 Stenotrophomonas sp. HMWF003
TGCTCAACTGGCAGCGCCGGCTGTGCGACTGGCGCAACATCGACCGCCTGTCGGCACAGGTGCGCCAGGCCGTCGCGCAGGGCCAGGCCGCAGTGGAGCCGTTTGCGTTCCTGAGCGAAGACGGCAGTGCCGCCGAACAACTGGCCTGCGCGCGGCAACGCGCCGCGGCCATCAGCGCCAGCGTGCGGCCGTTGCCCGCCACCACCGTGCGCCGCCAGGGCCGCCTGCGTGTGGGCTTTCTGTCCAACGGCTTCGGCGCGCATCCCACCGGGCTGCTGATCGTGGCGCTGCTGGAACAGCTGGCCGCCGCCGGCCGCCTGGACCTGCACCTGTTCGCGCTGACCGCCAGCGATGGCAGCCCCCTGCGGGCACGCCTGCAGGCGGCCGCCACGCAGGTGCACGAGGTGGGCGCGCTGCCGCACCCGCAGGTCGCCGCGCGCATCCGGGACACCGCCATCGACGTGCTGTTCGACCTGCGCGGTTGGGGCGGCGGCGGTACCCCGCAGGTGCTGGCGATGCGCCCTGCCCCGGTGCAGGTGAACTGGCTGGCCTATCCGGGCACCTCCGGCGCGGACTGGATCGACCACGTGCTGGCCGACGCGTTCGTGCTGCCCGCGCCGCTGGTGGCCGGATTCAGTGAGCAGGTGCGGTACCTGCCACGGGCGTTCCAACCGTCGGACACCACCCGCGTGCTCGCCGCGCCGCCGTCGCGCGAAGACTGCGGACTGCCGGCACAGGGCGTGGTGCTGTGCTGCTTCAACAACAGCTACAAGCTCAATCCGCGCAGCGTGCAGCGCCTGTTCGCGGTGCTGCATGGGGTGCCCGGCAGCGTGCTGTGGCTGTTGTCCGGCCCGGGCAACGCCGATGCGCGGCTGCGCAGCGCGGCGCGCCAGGCGCAGCTGGATCCGGCACGGCTGGTGTTCATGCACAAGCTGCCGCACCCGGCGTACCTCGCGCGCTACCAGCACGCCGACCTGTTCCTGGACACCCACCCCTACAACGCACACACCACCGCGTCCGATGCCCTGTGGGCCGGCTGCCCGGTGCTGACCTGCCC
>NZ_QAIW01000081.1:12859-18415 GCF_003061285.1 Stenotrophomonas sp. HMWF003
CGCGACGTTTGCCTCGCGCGTGGCCGGCAGCCTCAACCACCACCTGGGGCTGGCGCGCATGAACGTGGCCGACGACCGCGCCTTCGTGGCCACCGCCATCGCGCTGGGCAACGACGCACAGGCACTGCAGGCCTTGCGCGCCGAACTGGCGCAGCGCCGCAGTGACAGCGGCCTGTTCGACATGGCCGGGTTTGCCCGTGATTTCAGCGCGGTGGTGGAAGACCTGGCGCGCGAACGCGGTTGGCAGGGCGCGGCGTGACATCCGGCGCGGGATCGCCACGCGTGCTGTCGCTGCTGGAACAGGCGCGCGCGCAGGCGATCGCAACGCTGCGCGAAACGGCGGGCGACGCCGCCGCGCTTGCATGGAAGGGTGAGCTCGACTTGGCAATCGCCCGCCTGCAGTGGTGCGCGCAGCACGCGATCGACAGCCGCACCGTGGCCACGGTGCTTCCCTGGCCGGCCGATGCGTTCGGGTCGTTTGCCGTGGTCGAATGCAACGATGAGGGCGAGCCGGTGGCTGAGAGCGCGCTGCAGATCGCCGGCGAACCGGTGGTGCTGATGCCGGGCGACCTCCTCGTGCACCGGCCGCGTGCCCTGCCCGGCGACGCCGACAACGGCTGAACCCTCGCTGCGCTAGGCTCGGGGTTCCCGAGGATGACCGAGGCACGTGGATGGGCAAGCTCAAGCGCAAGCAGTACCAGGCCCTGCTGGAACCCATGCAGCTGGAACTGATCGCGATGGCGCGCTGGGTGCAGCACACCGGCCAACGCGTGCTGGTGCTGTTCGAAGGCCGGGATACCGCCGGCAAGGGCGGTGCGATCCAGGCCATCGCCGAGCACCTCAATCCGCGCCAATGCAGGGTGGTGGCGCTGCCCAAGCCAACCGACCGCGAAGGCACGCTGTGGTATTTCCAGCGCTATCTCGCGCACCTGCCGGCCGGCGGCGAGATCGTGCTGATGGATCGCAGCTGGTACAACCGCGCCGGGGTTGAACACGTGATGGGCTACTGCAGCGAACCGGAGTACCACGCGTTCCTGGCCCAGGCGCCGGTGGTAGAGAAGCTGCTGGTGGACGATGGCATCCTGCTGTTCAAGTACTGGCTGGGCGTGGACCAGGCGCAGCAGGAAAAGCGGTTTGCCGAGCGCCACCTGGACCCGCTCAAGGGCTGGAAGCTGTCGCCGGTGGACCTGGAGTCACGCAGCAAGTACAGCGCCTACACCGACGCGCGCGAAGCGATGCTGCGCGCGACCCACCGTGACGAGGCGCCGTGGACGCTGGTGGACTTCAACGACCAGAAGCGCGGCCGGCTGGCGCTGATCCGCAACCTGCTCGACCGCATGCCCGACACCCGCGTGGACGAACCGGAACTGGCGCTGCCGCCGTTGAAGGGCAAGCTGCACAAGGAGCAGTTCGGGGTGCTGCCGCCGATTGACGGGTTCGAGATTCCGTAAGGCTGCAGACACCTGCCGCGGTGCATCGCTTTTTGGAAAGGCAGCCGGGGGTAGAGCCGGGCTCTGCCCGGCTGCCGCGCGCAACACGGTAGAAGCGCCATACGCGCATCGCCGGCGAAGAGCACCCCGCGTAGAGCCGGGCTCTGCCCGGCTACCACGCGCGGCGCGGTGGAAGCGCCGCAGACGCCACCCGCGCATGCATCGCCTTTGGTAAAGCAGCCGGGCAGAGCCCGGCTCTACGATTCAGCCTTCCTTGATGCGCGCCTCGATGTCGTGCGCGGTGACCGGGCCGAGGAACTCCTTGGCGACCTTGCCGTCGGGCGCGATCAGGTAGGTCAGCGGCAGGCCGCGCGGGATGGCGAAATCCTCGGGCGGGTTGTAGGTGTCCACGATGACGATGGGATAGGTCACCGGGCGCTTTTCAAGGAACGCCTTCATCTCGGCCGGCTCGATGTCCTCGTACGCCAGGCCGACCACCTCGATCTCGCTGCGCATGGCGTGCAGCGCCGACAGCTCCGGCATCTCCTTGCGGCACGGCGCGCACCAGGTGGCCCAGAAATTGACCACCACCCACTTGCCGCGATGTGCGGCCAGGTCGTAGGTGCTGCCATCCAATGCCGGCAAGGTCAGGGTAGGACGTTCGACGGTCTTGCGATCGGTCGGCGCACCCTCGGTGGCCGCTGGCGTGGCCGGTTCTGCGACGGCGGCCGGTGGCGCGGTCGGCGTGGGTGCGGTGGCGTCGGGCTGGGCGGTGGGCTTGTTGCAGGCGGCCAGGGCCAGCAGGCCCACGGCCAGCAGCAGGGGCTTGGCGGTCATGGTGTATCTCCGGGGGTCGAGTAGATATCGCTGACGCGGCGCTTGAGCAGTTCGCGCAGCGGCAGGCGCAAGGCATCCAGCGCCAGTACCGAGGCCTGGCCCAGGCTGTCGTCGCGGTACGGCAGGTAGGCTTCGCGCACCGGGATGCGCATCTGCGTGGTCTCGTACAGATCGGCCAGGGTGAGCTTGTCCAGGTCGCGCGCCAGCAGCCATTCGCCGCGCTCATCGCGCCGCACCACGCGGATGGCCTCCAGGTCGCAGAGCATGGTCTGCAACAGCGAGTCGGTGAGCATGGGCTCCAGCCGCAGGATCTCATCATCGTCCAGGCTGTGGCCTTCGGCACGGGCCTGCTGGAACCGCCCGATCAGGCGCAGCAGGCCGTAAATCTCATAGCCGGTGGGCAGGCGCAGCTCGGCCGGCTGGTAGCGGAAGGCAGCGACCGAGGACGCCAGCGAGGCTCCGAGCAGCACCGACACCCAGCACAGGTAGATCCACAGCAGCAGGATCGGCACGAAGGCGACCGTGCCGTAGAGCTTCTGGTAGGACTGGAAGCTGCCCAGGTAGGCGCCCATGCCCCACTTCACCAGTTCCAGCATCACCGCGGCCAGGATCGCGCCGGGAATGGCGTGCCGCCACTTCACCGTGTGGTGCGGCACCACGCGGTAGACCAGCGTGATGCAGACGAACTCGATCAGAATCGGGGCCACGGTCAGCGAGAAATTGGCCAGCCAGCGGCCTTCGCTGGTGCCGAACAGGGGCAGCGCGAACACCCGCGCCGATACCGCCAGCGAGGCGGCCGCCAGCATCGCGCCGAGGGTCAGCACGGTCCAGTAGACCAGGAAGCGGGTCAACTTGGGCCGGGTGGAGCCCACGCGCCAGATCTGGTTGAAGGTTTCTTCCACGCTGTTGAGGGTGATCAGCAGCGACACCACCAGCGCGATGAAACCGGCGGCGGTGAGCTGGCCGGCACTGGCCGAGAACTGGCGCAGGTAGCCTTCGGCGGCGCGCGCGGCGTTGGGCACGAAGTTGGAGAACACGTAGTCGCTGAGCTGGTCGCTCCAGCGGTCGAACACCGGGAACGCCGACAGCACGCCGAACACCACGATGGCCAGCGGCACCAGCGCGAACACGGTGGTGTAGGCCAGCGAGGCCGCGGCCTGGAACAGGCGGTCGTCCAGGAAGCGCCGCCAGAGGAAGCGGCCGAAGCTGGCGGCACGCTTGCGATCGCGCACGCGCTCCATCCAGAGGTTCACGGTGTCGAGGGGTTCCATCGGCGCAAGGGTACCCGAAGAGGGGTGTGCGGGACTGCATCGCATCGCCATACTGGCCGCTGGTCCGGATGAGATGACGCGCGATGGCGGAAATACTGGTGCTCTACTACAGCCGCGGCGGTTCGGTGGCCCGGCTGGCCCGCCAGATCGCACGGGGCATCGGCGAGGTGCCGGGCATGAGCGCGCGGCTGCGCACGGTGCCGCCGGTGGCAGCGGTGACGCAGACTGCCCGCCCGCCGGTGCCCGAGGATGGCGCGCCCTACGTGGACATCGGCGATCTGGCCGATTGTGATGGGCTGATCCTGGGCAGCCCGACCCGGTTCGGCAACATGGCCGCGCCGGTGAAGCATTTTCTGGATGGGCTGGGTGCCGAATGGGTCAATGGCACCCTGGCCGGCAAGCCGGCGGCGGTGTTCACCTCGACGGCCTCGTTGCATGGTGGCCAGGAATCGACGCTGCTGTCGATGCAGGTGCCGCTGCTGCACCACGGTTGTCTGATTGTCGGCATTCCCTTCACCGAGCCGGCGCTGAGCCATACGACCACCGGTGGCACGCCCTACGGGGCCAGCCACGTGGCCGGGGCCGACGACAATCCGGTACCGAGCGAGGATGAGGCGATCCTGGCACGCGCGCTGGGCCGGCGCGTGGCCGACATCGCGCGGCGGCTGGCATGAACGGCCGCGCGCAGGATGCGATCCTGGCGCTGCTGCTGGTGGCGCTGGCGGCGGTGTATGCGCTGTGGTTCGCGCAGGACCGGCATTGGCTGGCCACGCAGCTGGTGTTTACCCTGCCGCCACTGCTGCTGGCGCTGGGGGTGTGGCTGCGGCGCGGCAAGGCGGCCTTCTGGGCCGGGGTGCTGGCGCTGTTCTGGTTCAGCCACGGGGTGATGAGCGCCTGGAGCCACCCGGAAACGGCCGGCTGGGCATGGGCGGAGCTGCTGCTGGCGCTGGCGGTGATCGGGGTGGGCAGCGGTCCGGGGCTGCGCCGCCGCTTCGGGAAGCGCTGACCGGTTGGCGGCCTGCGGCTGCGGGGCGGCGCTGGCGGTCGTATCATCTGCATCCCGGCGCGGGCTGCCCGCACGGTTCTGACCGCTATCCAGGAAGCCTGCAATGGACGAACTACTGATCATCACCACCGGTGGCACGATCGACAAGATCTACTTCGACGACAAGTCGGACTACCAGATCGGCGATCCGCAGATCGGGATGATCCTGCGCGAGCTGGGCGTGACGTTCCGTTTCAATGTGATTCCGATCCTGCGCAAGGATTCGCTGCACATCACCGACGAGGACCGCGAGCTGATCCGCGCGACCATCGCCGCGCAGCCGACGCGCCACGTGCTGGTGACGCACGGCACCGATTCGATGGTGCAGACCGGTCAGGTGCTGCGGAGCATCGCCGACAAGACGATCGTGATGACCGGCGCACTAAGCCCGGCCCGCTTCCGCGGCTCGGACGCGGAGTTCAACATCGGCTGTGCGATCGGCGCGGTGCAGTCACTGGCCAGCGGCGTGTACATCGCCATGAACGGCCGCATCTGGAACCCGGAGCACGTGCGCAAGAACGTAGCGGCGAACCGGTTCGAAGAAGCCTGACTGGAGGGGGAGGTTTTTTGGCGGCTGCCGGCAGAAGTTACTTCCAACGCCACTTCCAAAGCCACGTCTGGAGCAACGTCCAAAGCGGCGCCCCCTGCGTTCCGGGCTGGGCGGGGGTGTGTGAGTCCGCGGGACACGCCGTAAATCCATCCCTGGAGGCTCGTGAGCGCCATCCATGGCGCCCAACGGTCCCGCGAACTCACACACCCCCACCCCAGATAGTCAGTCGGTGGCCTGGGCAAGGCCAAAGCAGCACAGAGCAGAGCAACACGCCCGCACTCGAAGATACCGCTTCTCCGTTGCGCACCGACACACTGTCAAAGGCTGGGTACGGGTGGGTTGGCGGGACCGTTGGGCGCCATGGATGGCGCTCACGAGCCTACAGGGACGTACTTGCGGCGTGTCCCGCCAACCCACCCGTAC
>NZ_QAIW01000081.1:18478-28065 GCF_003061285.1 Stenotrophomonas sp. HMWF003
GCTCAGTACTGCGAGGTCAGGGTGACCCCGGAGAAGGTCGAATAGCCCTTCACCCGCACGTGCCAGGTACCGGCCGCCGGTGAAGTGATCGTGCAGGTCTCGTTGTTGCCGCTCAGATACGGACGGCAGTTGTACACAGTGTCAGTCGGAGCGCTGCCCGAACGCACGTACAGGTCCGCATCACCGCTGCCACCGGCAATGCTCACCTTCAGCTGCGAACGACCCGCAGGCACCACGACCGTGTAGGACAGCGAAGCACCGCTGGCCGCACCCAGACCCGTGACCGGCACATTGTTCTGCAGCACCGTGCCCGTACCCGGGTTCGGATTGGTCCCGCCCAGCGCCGCCGTGACCGCCGCATCGGCGTCCACGATGCCCGCGCCGCACCCGCCGCTGCACGCACCCGGCAATGCACGCGCCGTGTTCTTCAGCAACGTCTCGATCGCCGCCGGCGTCAACGCCGTCGGTGCCACCGACTGCACCAGCGCCACCACGCCGGCCACGTGCGGCGCCGCCATCGACGTCCCGTTGTAGGACGCGTAGGACGCCGTGCCCGGCACCGTCGTACCGCTGTTGAGCGTGGACAGGATCGCCTGGCCCGGGGCCGAAATGTCGATGCCCGCACCGTAGTTGGAGAAGCTCGCGCGCGCGCCGGCCGACGTCGTGGCCGCCACCGCGATCACGTTGGCGCAGTTGGCCGGCACCGACGACGACACGTTGGTGTTGCTGTTGCCCGCCGCCACCACCACCGTGGTGCCGCGCGACACCGCACCGTTGATCGCGTTCTGGTAGGTCGTCGAACAGGTGCCACCGCCGCCCAGCGACATGTTGATCACTTCGGCCGGATTGGCATTGGCCGGCACGCCGCTGACGGTACCGCCAGAGGCCCACACGATCGCATCGGCGATGTCGGAGGTATAGCCACCGCACTTGCCGAGCACGCGCACCGGCACCACCTTCGCGTTGAATGCCGTACCGGCCACGCCGGTGCTGTTGTTGGTCACCGCCGCGATGGTCCCGGCCACGTGGGTACCGTGCCAGCTCGAGTTCGACGCCGGAATGCCCGAGCCGCACTCGTTGGCGGCGTACCAGTCGCCTTCATCGTTCGGGTTGTTGTCACGCCCACCGCCGTCGCGCGCCATCGCCGCGTCGCTGATGAAGTCATAGCCCGGCAGGATGTTGGCGTTGAGGTCCGGATGGTTGGTGATGCCGGTATCGATCACCGCCACCACCACGCCGGTGCCGGTGGCCTTGTCCCATGCCGGACGCACGTTGATCGAGGCGTTGCTCGTGCCGAAGCCCCACTGCTCGGACAGGCGCGCGTCGTTGGGCACCAGGGTGGCGTGCATCAGCTGATCGACTTCGACGTATTCCACGTTCGGGTCGGCCGCCAGGCGGCGCATCAGCAGTTCCGATTCGGCCGCATCCAGCGGGCGATCGGCCTTGACCACGGTCGGGCCGATGGCCAGCTGGCGCAGCTTCTGCAGGCCCAGCGCGCGACCCTGCGCAGCCGGTACGGCCGAGGCCGCCGCCTTCAACGAACTGGCCAGTGCGGTCGGAGTGGCGACCAGGTTGGCGCCATCCTTGTATTTGACGATGAAACGCTGGTGCGTCGGTGCCGACGACAAGCCGCTCAGCTGCACATCGCCGGCGAATGCCGGGGCGGCCAGCAGCAGGGTGGACAGGACGGACGCGCCGAGTACAACCAATGCACGCTGACGCAAACGGGGTTGCGAATCATGAGACATCGGATTTCCCTTTCAGACTGTGGATGCCGCGAACGCGGCTGAATTTCCAGTCCCGACCCGGGGGCTGTTGAACGCGATGGCACGGATCAAGACCGGTTGCTGGATCGGTTCCCCTGAAATCAAACCGCCCATCGCGAACCTAGTGGGTCGATGCAGGTTCAACAATGTTTCAGCCGCACTTCAGCGACATGAAATGTCGGATCTGAGACTTCCCGTGTCGAAGGTTTGTGAAAGTGAAGGAACTTGGCGCCTTCCGACCGGTCACATCGCGCCATCGAATGTCTGTTTCGGCTGTCTGCGTCGGAAAAATGCAGACAAGCCTTGCGCACCGGGGCCTGCGCCGTGCTGCCACCGCTGGACAATGCGCCTCCGCGTGCGGAGGCCCGCACGACCGCCATGAAAAAACCCGCCTGTTGCCAGGCGGGTTTTCAGGGGTCATCCGGTGCTGGGCGCTTACGCGTCCAGACGCACCAGCCAACCGTGGCGGTCCGGCAGGCGACCGTACTGGATGTCGGTCAGCTCCTTGCGCAGCGACATGGTCACTTCACCGGCCGGCGCGTTGATGTCGCCCACCGAGAAGCCCTCGCCCTTGAGCTGGCCGATCGGGGTGACCACCGCCGCGGTACCGCAGGCGAACACCTCGGCGATCTCGCCGGAGGCCACGCCCTGCTTCCACTCGTCGATGGTGACCTTGCGCTCTTCGACCTTCATGCCACGGTCGCGGGCCAGCTGCAGGATGCTCTCGCGGGTGATGCCTTCCAGGATGCTGCCCGACAGCGCCGGGGTCACCAGGGTGCCGTCCTTGTAGACCAGGAACACGTTCATGCCGCCCAGTTCTTCCAGGTACTTGCCTTCGACCGGATCCAGGAACAGCACCTGCGAGCAACCCTGGGCCTGCGCCTTCTGCTGCGGCAGCAGCGAGGCGGCGTAGTTGCCACCGCACTTGGCCGCACCGGTGCCGCCCTTGGCCGCACGTGCGTACTCGGTGGACAGCCAGATCGACACCGGGGCCACGCCCTTGGCGAAGTACGGGCCGGCCGGGCTGGCGATCACGTAGTAGCCGGCCTTGTGCGCGCCGCGCACGCCGAGGAAGGCTTCATCACCGATCATGAACGGACGGAAATACAGGCTGGATTCGTCAGCCGACGGCACCCAGCTGGCATCCACGGCGATCAGCTGCTTGAGCGATTCGACGAAGATGTCCACCGGCAGTTCCGGCAGCGCCAGGCGCTGCGCCGAGCGCTGCAGGCGGCGGCCGTTGGCGTCCGGGCGGAAGGTCCAGATCGAGCCGTCGGCGTGGCGGTAAGCCTTGATGCCTTCGAAGATCTCCTGGCCGTAATGCAGCACCGCCGCGGCCGGGTCCAGCTGCAGCGGGCCGTACGGACGCACGTTCGCGTTGTGCCAGCCGGTGTCCTTGTCCCACCGCACTTCCACCATGTGGTCGGTGAAATGCAGACCAAAACCGGGGGCGGCCAGGATGCGCTCGCGCTCCTCGCTGCTGCGCGGGGTGGCGGAACGGGTGGTGTTGAAGCTCACGGAAGACTGGGACACCGGATATTTCCTGTTCTGGTTACGGGGAACGCCGCGACGCCTGCTGGCGGTGGGCGGTTACAGCATGCCGGTTTCGAGCCGGGCGGCCTCGGACATCATGTGGCGGCCCCACGGCGGGTCGAACACCAGCTCGACGTCGGCCTGGGCCACCGTCGGAATCATCTCCAGCTTGCTGCGCACGTCATCGACCAGGATATCGCCCATGCCGCAGCCGGGCGCGGTCAGGGTCATGGTGACGTCGATCTCGCGCCGGCCGTCGTCCAGGTGCTTGAGGTCGACCTCATAGACCAGGCCCAGGTCAACGATGTTGAACGGGATTTCGGGATCGAAGCAGGTGCGCAGCTGCTGCCACACCAGTTTTTCGACTTCGTCATCGGAGGCGTTTTCAGGCAGCTCCAGCGCCGGCGCCGGTTCCTTTCCGATGGCGTCGCCATCCTTGCCGGCGATGCGGAACAGATTGCCTTCGACGAAGACGGTATAGCTGCCACCCAGGGCCTGGGTGATGTAGCCATAGCTGCCAGCGGGCAGCGTGACCGTTTCGCCCTGCGGGACCATGACGGCCTCGCAGTCGCGTTCGAAGTGGACAGGTTCACTGCTACGGGAATACATGTGGATCGATATGGGGGTCGCGGCCAATTCCCGCAAGGCGACCATTTTAGCCCAGCGGCCGCCCACGCGCCGGTCACCCCGCAAGCCGGTATCCTGTGGGCACTCACAGGAAGATTGCATGTCGCCCACGTCCGTGCCTGTCCGGAGCCGCCATTGGCTCTGGCCCCCGATGTTGCTGCTTGGTGTCGTCACGGCCACGTTGGCCTGGTTGTTCATTGCCCTGCTCAGCGGCCGCCAGGCCGGCTGGATGGCGGTGCTGGCGGCGCTGGATATCGCGTTCATGCTGCGCCTGGGCACCTTCCGCGCCGGCCCGGCCCGGGTGGCGGTGACCCTGCTGGCGACCCTGCTGGTTGCGCTGGCCGCCAACTGGGGCATCGCCTCGGCCTACCTGGGCGGCTCGATGGGCCTCAATCCGTGGGATTCATCGTTGCGGATGGGCCCATTCATGGCCTGGACGCTGATCGGCCTGGCCAACGGCGCGGTGGAGTGGCTGTGGCTGGGCGTGGCGCTGGTGATCGGGTGGTGGGTGGCGAAGTAACCGCCCTGCGCGCCGGTAGTGCCGGCCGCTGGCCGGCTCTACATGACGCCGGGAAGGAAACGCATTGGTATTCACGCATCGCGCGGGAGCCGGCCAGCGGCCGGCGCTACCGGGTTACTGATGCATCGCCGGGAGCCGGCCAGCGGCCGGCACTACCGGGGCACTGATGCATCGCGGGGTGCCGGCCAGCGGCCGGCGCTACCGGGTTACTGATGCATCGCGGGGAGCCGGCCAGCGGCCGGCGCTACCGGGTTACTGATGCATGGCGGGGAGCCGGCCAGCGGCCGGCACTACCGTTCTGTTTAGTGCCCGCCGTCGAGCGCCTTCAATTCGCTGACCAGCGCGCTGGCCGCGCCGGCGCCATCGCCGTAGAGCATGCGGGCGTTGTCGGCGTAGAACAGCGCATTTTCGATGCCGGCGAAGCCGGTGCCCTTGCCGCGCTTGATCACCACCACGTTGCGCGCGTTCACCACGTCCAGGATCGGCATGCCGTAGATCGGGCTGGCCGGGTCGGTGCGCGCTACCGGGTTGACCACATCGTTGGCGCCGATCACCAGCACCACGTCGGTGTTGGGGAACTCGGGATTGATGTCGTCCATGTCGGCGATCAGGTCGTAAGGCACGCCCGCTTCGGCCAGCAGCACGTTCATGTGGCCCGGCATGCGCCCGGCGACCGGGTGGATGGCGAACTTCACCTTGATGCCGCGGTCGATCAGGCGCTGGGCCAGTTCCCACACCTTGTGCTGCGCCTGGGCCACGGCCATGCCGTAGCCGGGCACGATCACCACGCGCTCGGCGAAGGCGAGCATGGCGGCCACGTCGCTGGCCTCGATCGGCTTCTGCGCGCCGCTGATTTCCTGCGCCACGCCGCCACCGCCGAAGTTGGAGAACAGCACCCCGCTGATCGGCCGGTTCATCGCCTTGGCCATCAGGCGGGTCAGCAGGATGCCGGCCGCGCCGACCATCATGCCGGCGATGATCAGCGCCTCGTTGCCCAGCACGTAGCCTTCAAATGCCACGGCCAGGCCGGTGAACGCGTTGTACAGCGAGATCACCACCGGCATGTCGGCACCGCCGATCGGCAGCGTCATCAGCACGCCCAGGGCGAGTGCGACCACGAAGAAGCTGATGATGGCCACCGGGCTCAGGCTGATGGCCGCCCATGCGCCCAGCACCACCATCGCCAGCGCGACCAGCAGGTTGAACGCCTGCTGCCCGGGGAAGGTGACGCGCCGGTCCAGCCGCCCGTCCAGCTTGGCCCAGGCAATGATCGAGCCGGACAGCGACACCGCGCCGATCGCCGAGCCGATGATGGCCAACGCCAGCACCGTGGCCGACGGCTGGCGCGCGGCCAGGTCGGCCAGGGCCTGTTCACTCCAATGGGTGGTATCGCGGTTGGCCAGGAACGAGAAGCGCAGCAGTTCGACCGCACCGATCGCCGCGGCCGAGCCACCACCCATGCCGTTGTAGAGGGCCACCATCTGCGGCATGTCGGTGATCGCCACGCGCTTGGCCGACCACCAGGCCACGCCCGTGCCGATCGCCACCGCCGCCAGGATCAGCGGAATGTTGTGCAGGTCGGGCAGGAAGAACGTGGCCACCGTGGCGATCAGCATGCCCAGCCCGGCCCAGCGGATGCCGCTGCGCGCGGTCATCGGCGAGGCCATGCGCTGCAGGCCCAGCAGGAACAGGGTGGCGGCCACCAGGTAGCTCACCTGCACCAGCCATTGCAGCAGTTGCGCGGTGCTCACGTTCAAGGTGCCTTCTCCCCGGCGTCGCGCTTGGCGCTGGGCTTGAACATGTCCAGCATGCGCTCGGTGACCACGTAGCCACCGGCGGCATTGCCGGCGCCCAGCACCACCGCGATGAAGCCGATGATCTTCTCCAGCGGCGTCTGCGCGTGGCCCAGCACCACCATCGCGCCGATCAGCACGATGCCGTGGATGAAGTTGGACCCGGACATCAAAGGGGTATGCAGGATCACCGGCACCCGTGAAATGATCACGTGGCCGGCGATCGCGGCCAGCATGAAGATGTACAACGCCACGAACCCGTCGCTCATTGCAGTGTGTCTCCCAGGCGGTGATCCCGTCCCCCCATCATAACCATGCGCTGAACCGTTCTGCAGGCCGGTCAACCGATGCCGCCCCGATGCGTTGTCACAGGTACCCCCCTGCGCGAGCGCTACCCTGTGCTGGTGAGCCCCACCCTGCAACCGCTGCCCACCGAGGCCGACGCCGCCCTGCCGGTGTCGCTGGACGCGTTCCTGGCGGGCATCGGGCCGCGCGCGTTCCGCTTCGCCGAGGCCGGCCTGCGCCAGCGCGACGATGCGCTGGATGCGGTGCAGGACAGCATGCTGCGGATGCTGTCCTACCGCGACAAACCGGCCGCCGAGTGGGCGCCGTTGTTCTGGAGCATCCTGCGCCGCCGGGTGGTCGACCTGCAGCGCCGGCGCGGCTTCCGGCTGCGCTTCTGGCGCAGCAGCGACGAGGCCGGCAGCGAGCACGACATCGACTGGGCCGACCACGCCCCCGGCCCGGCACAGGCCCACGAGCAGCGCGAACAGTACGCGCAGCTGGTGCGGGCACTGCGCGAACTCCCCGCACGCCAGCGCGAGGCCTTCACCCTGCGCGTGCTGCAGCAACTGGACGGCGCCACCACCGCAGCGGCCATGGGCTGCAGCGAAGGCGCGGTCAAAACCCATCTTTCGCGCGCCCGGCAGGCGCTGCAGCAGCACCTGGAGATCGCCCTGTGAGCCGCCCCGTTACCCCGCCCCTGCACGATGACGCCGCCCTGCACGCCCTGCACGCACAGGCCCTGCAGCAGGTGTCGCCGGCCACCCTGGCACGGCTGCGCAGTGCCCGCCACGCGGCCGCGCCACGCCGCAGCCGGGCGCATGGCTGGTGGATGGCGACGGCCTGTTCGGCGGTGGCCGCACTGGCGCTGGGCTACAGTTTCACCGCCAACCCGCCCAACACCCCGGCCACGCCCCCGGTGGCCTCGGCGGTGGATGACAGCAGCGACATGCTCGACGAGAATCCCGACCTGTACGTGTGGCTGGGCACGACCGACCTGGCAATGGAGTGAACATGACACCGCGACTGATCCTGGCCCTGGCGCTGCTGTCGACGAGCGCGGCCAGCGGGGCGCAGACCCCACCCCTGCCGGAGTGGGATCGGCTGACCCCGCAGCAGCGCGAGGCGCTTATCGCGCCCGTGCGCGACCGCTGGAACGACGCCCCGCCACCGCAGCGCGAGCGCATGCTGGAGCACGGCCAGCGCTGGCAGGGCATGACCCCGGAACAACGCGAGCTGGCCCGGCGCGGGCGCCATCGGTTCGAAAACATGAGCCCGGAGCAACGCGAGCAGGCCCGCGCGCTGTTCGCGCAGATGCGCGAATTGAGTCCGGCGCAGCGCGATGCGCTGCGTGAGCGCTGGTCGAAGATGACTCCCGAGCAGCGTCAGGACTGGTTGAAGGCCAACCCGGTGAAGGATCTGCCGCCGCCGAAGCGGTGATGCCGTGGGGTGTGCAGCCACCCATGGGGTGGCTCTACCCGGTGGGAACCGCGTGGGTGCGGGAATGCCGCGGGTGCCTGTGGTGTGCAGCCACCCGTGGGGTGGCTCTACCCCGGGTGGGAACCGCGTGGGTGCGGGAATGCCGCGGGCGCCTGTGGTGTGCAGCCACCCATGGGGTGGCTCTACCCCCGCGTCCGGGTAGAGCCACCCCATGGGTGGCGGCCCTGGATCAACCGGCGGCTACCCAGCGGGTTTTCGCCAGCAGTTCGTCATCCCAGTCGAACTGGATCGCCCCGTCCTTGAGGAACAGCGCGACGAAGTTGTACAGGTTGCGCGCGTACATCTCGCTGGCGTGCACCGCGCCGCGGCTGGCCAGGTCGAGCGGGCCGTCCACGGTGACCCCGCCCAGCGCGATGGTTTCACCCGGGCGGGTGGCCTCGCAGTTGCCGCCGGTCTCGGCGGCCAGGTCGACGATCACGCTGCCCGGCTTCATGCCCTGCACCATCGCGGTACTGACGATCTTCGGCGCCGGGCGCCCGGGTACGGCCGCGGTGCAGATCACCACGTCCACCAGGCGCAGGTGCTCGCCCAGCCGGCGCTGCTGCTCGGCGCGCTCTTCGTCGGTCAGCGGCCGCGCATAGCCGCCCTCGCCCACGGCGCTGACGCCCAGGTCAAGGAATTTGCCGCCCAGCGATTCGATCTGCTCGCGGGTTTCCGGGCGCACATCGAAGCCTTCCACCTGCGCTCCCAGCCGGCGCGCGGTGGCGATGGCCTGCAGCCCGGCGACGCCGGCGCCCACCACCAGCACCCGCGACGGGCGGATGGTGCCGGCGGCAGTGGTCAACATCGGGAAGAAGCGCGGTGCCAGCTGCGCGGCGATCAGCGTGGCCTTGTAGCCGGCCATGCCGGCCTGCGAACTCAGCACGTCCATCGACTGCGCGCGGGTGGTGCGCGGCAGGCGCTCCAGCGGGAAGGCCTGCAGCCCGCGGGACTGGATCAGGCCGGCGCGCGCGGCGTCGGCCTGCGGGTGCAGCATGCCGACCAGGGTCGCGCCGGATTTGAGCTGGCCCAACCGTGCAGTGTCCGGCGGCTGCACGCACAGCACGATGTCGGCTGCGCCCAGCCGCGTGTCGTCGGCCGGCTGCGCGCCGACGTCGACGTACGCCTGATCGGTAAAACCGGCCGCCTGGCCGGCCCCGGGTTCGAACCACACGGTCGCGCCCAGCGCGGCCAGCTTGCGTGCCGTTTCCGGCGTCATCGCCACGCGCCGTTCCCCTGGCGCGCGTTCGGTTACCACCAACACCTCGACAGCCATGCCTGTCCCCGACGATCAGCAGAGTGTGGGGGGATCGTAACCTACCGGTTCGGTTTGAGTAGAAACCATGCGCCGGTGGGGCGCAGGGGGCCGGGCAGAACCCGGCGTTGCCTCAGTGGACGGTGGCGTTCTTGTTGTCCAGCCGGTCGATCACGCCCTGCATGGCGCTGTCGAAGGCGCCATCGTCGATGTGCGCGCGCAGGCGACCCAGCCGCACCATCACCGCCAGCTCTTCCGGCGAAGCCACGCAGAAGCGCACGCCACGGCGGTTGACGAACAGCAGCCGCGAGGAAATCGGGCTCACCCAGGAC
>NZ_QAIW01000082.1:0-5082 GCF_003061285.1 Stenotrophomonas sp. HMWF003
CCCCTGCCCGCATGCTGGTCTTTACCCATCCTGCCTGTCTGCAACACGATCCCGGCCGCGGCCACCCCGAATCCCCGCAGCGCCTGCAGGTGGTGCTCGATGCCCTGCACGCCGCCTTCCCCGACCAGCTGGACTGGCGCCAGGCGCCGCCGGCCAAGCTCGGCGAGCTGGCCCGCGTCCACGACAGCGAGCTGATCGACCTGGTGCTCAAGGCCCAGACCGAGCCGCTGCGCCAGATCGACATGGACACCCTGACCTCGCCCGGCTCGGCCAGCGCCGCCCTGCATGCCGCCGGTGCCGGCGTGGCCGCGGTGGATGCGGTGATGCTGGGCGATGACCCGGTCGCCTTCTGCGCGGTGCGCCCGCCCGGCCACCATGCCACCGCCACCACCGCGATGGGCTTCTGCCTGCTCAACAACATCGCCGTGGCCGCCGCCTACGCGCGCGACCGCTACGGCCTGGAACGCATCGCCATCGTCGATTTCGACGTGCACCACGGCAACGGCACCCAGGACATCTTCATCGCCGACCCCGGCGTGGCCTACTACAGCACCCACCAGGCCGGGCTGTTCCCCAACTCGGGGCTGCGCCGCGACCGCGGTGCCGGCAACCTGATGAACATCCTGCTGCCCCCGGGCAGCGGCGGCTTCCGCTTCCGCAACACCTGGGCCGATGAAATGCTGCCGGCCATCGACGATTTCCGCCCGCAGCTGCTGCTGATCTCGGCCGGGTTCGACGCGCATCTGCGCGATCCGCAGGCCGACCTGATGCTGGAAACCGACGATTTCGCCTGGATCACCGCCGAGCTGCGCGGGTTGGCCCGGCGTCATGGCGGTGGTCGGGTGGTGTCCATGCTGGAGGGCGGATACGACCTGCAGGCCTTGGCCGAGTGCAGCGTGGCCCACGTCGGCCAACTGCGCTGAGCCCCTGCGCGGCCCCGGGCCGCGCATGAACCTGAACCCTCGGCCGGGCAAGGCCTTCATTGCCCCTATGCAAGGGATGGGGCAAGCTACGATCCGTTTTCCCCCGAATCCGACTCCCGCGTGCGCCGAGCCCTCCGCCTGCTGCCTCTCCCCCTGAGCATCGCCATCTGCCTGCCGGCCATGGCCGACGACAAACCGGTGAACTGGGGCCTGTGCCCGGCCACCGATGTCCTGCCCGTCTTCGATGATGCCCCCAAAGCCGACAAGGCCGCCGCTGCCACGCGCGACCAGCAGGACACCGACATCGAGGGCGACCAGCTGTTTGGCACGTCCACGGTGCCGCAGTACCAGGGGAATGTCGCGCTGAAGCGCGGCGATCAGTTCCTGGGCACCGACCACCTGAGTTTCGATACCGAAAGCGGCAACTACATCGCCGAGGGCAACGTCCGCTACCAGGACTCCTCGATCCGGATGGTGGCCAAGCGGGCCGAAGGCAACCAGGAAGCGGACACCCACAAGATCAGCGACATCCAGTACCAGCTGGTCGATCGCCGTGGCAACGGTGGCGCCGAATCGGTGGACCTGCAGGGTGCGGTCGGGCAGATGCACCGCTCCACCTACACCACCTGCGACCCGTCCCAGCCGGTCTGGAAGCTGTCGGCACCGCAGATCGAAGTGGACAACGACGAGGGCTTCGGCACCGCGCGCAACGCCGTGCTGCGGATCGGCAAGGTGCCGGTACTGTGGGCGCCGTACTTCAAGTTCCCGATCGACGACCGCCGCCAGACCGGCCTGCTGTACCCGCAGCTGGGCCTGTCCGGGCGCAACGGCTTCGATTACGCCCAGCCGATCTACTTCAACCTGGCGCCGAACTACGACGACACCCTGACCCCGCGCTACATGAGCAAGCGCGGCCTGATGCTCGACAACGAGTTCCGCTATCTCTACGACGGTGGCCGCGGCACCCTGCTGACCGGCTACCTGCCCAACGACAAGCTGCGTGACAAGGATCGCGGCCGGGTCGAGTTCGAGGGCTACCACAACATCAATGCCAACTGGCAGGCCCGCGCCAACATCGCCTGGGTCAGCGACGAGCGGTATACCGAAGACTTCTCCAGCAAGCTGCTGGGCGTGACCGCGTCCAACCTGCAGAGCCAGGTGGGCATCTACGGCACCGGCGAGAACTGGACCGGCGGCCTGATGGCCGATTACTGGCAGCTCACCGACTACACTCTCACCGAAGACTCGCTGCCGTATGCGCGCCAGCCGCGCGCGTTCTTCACCTGGGACAAGCCGCTGCTGCCGTGGCTGGAAGCCGGCGTGTATGCCGAAGCCGTGCGTTTCACCCACGACGACGTCAACGTCAAGTTCGGTGCCGACGGCGACTACGAACGCGACGGCCGCGTGTTCAAGCGCTACGACGGCTCGCGCCTGGACGTGAAGCCCTACGTGTCGATGCCCTTCAGTGGTGCGGCCTGGTATGTGACCCCTACCGTCGCCTGGCGTTACACCGCCTACGACCTGGAACGCGGCCTGGCCGACGACGTGCGCCGCCAGGCGCTGGTGGATGCCGGGATCGACCCGGCCACGGCCACCCCCGAGCAGCTGCGCGGCAACGCCTCGCCGAGCCGCAGCCTGCCGGTAGCCAGCCTGGACGCCGGCATGTTCTTCGACCGCGAGACCACCATTGGCGGCAAATCGTTCCTGCACACGCTGGAGCCGCGCCTGTTCTACCTGCGCACGCCGTACCGCGACCAGAGCGACCTGCCGATCTTCGATACGCGCGACTTCACCTTCAGCTGGGGCCAGCTGTTCCGCGATTCGCGCTATACCGGCGCCGACCGCCAGAACGATGCCAACCAGCTGACCATGGCGCTGAGCACCCGCTTCATCGACCAGACCACCGGCCGCGAGCGCTTCTCCGGCAGCATCGGCCAGATCCTGTACTTCGATGATTCGCGGGTGACCATGCCCGGCAACACCACCCCGGTCGAAAAGGGCAAGTCCGCCTGGATCGCCGACGGCAACTACGCCATCAACGACCGCTGGAACCTGGGCGCCACCTACCAGTGGGATCCCAAGTACAAGCGCGAGGACCTGGCCAGCGTGCGTGCGCGCTACCTTATGTCCAACGATGGCGTGGTCAACCTGACCTACCGCCACCGCCTCAACCCCGATGGTACCGACCTGCTCAAGCAGGCCGACCTGTCCTTCCTGTACCCGATCAGCCCGCGCTGGAGCCTGGTGGGCCGCTATTACTACTCCCTCGAAGACAAGGCACCGCTGGAAATCATCGGTGGCGTGCAGTGGGACAGCTGCTGCCTGGCCGTCCGCGCCATCGCCCGCCGCTACGTGCGCAACCGCGAGGGCGAGCTGAACAATTCCTTCCAGATCGAGTTCGTGCTCAAGGGCTTGAGCTCCATCGGCCAGAACACGGACCGCACCTTGCGCCGTGCTATTCTCGGGTACTACCGAGACGACCTCTATCTCGTGCCGCCCAGCAACACCGGGGCCGACCGCGACGACTACGATCCGAATCAGATCCCATGACCAAGACCCTTCCCGTTCTACTCGCTTCCCTGCTGGCGGTATCCACCGTCTCGGCACCGCTGCAGGTGCTGGCCCAGCAGAGCCAGCCGCTGGACCGCATTGCCGCCATCGTCGATGAAGACGTGGTGCTGCAGAGCGAACTGGACCGTGCGATCCAGAACATCAAGGCACAGTACGCCGGTCGTGAGAACCAGCTGCCGCCGGAAGACGTGCTGAGCCGCCAGGTGCTTGAACGCCTGGTGCTGGTCAAGCTGCAGGTGGCGCGCGCCCAGAGCAGCGGGATCAAGATCGGCGACCAGGAGCTCAACCAGGCCCTGAACGCGATCGCCCAGCAGAACGGCTCCAACCTGGACGCCCTGCGCCAGCGCCTGGCCCATGACGGCATCGACTTCAACGATTTCCGCAACTCGGTCCGCGATGAAATCACCGTGCAGCGCCTGCGCCAGAGTTTCGCGCAGAGCCGCATCAGCGTCAGCGAGGGTGAAGTGGATGCCGCGCTGAAGCAGCAGGCCTCGGTGGGCACCCAGTACCACCTGGCGCACATCCTGATCGGCCTGCCGGAAGGCGCCACCGCTGACCAGATCACCACCGGCCAGAAGAAGGCCGATGGCGTCAAGGCGCTGCTGGACAAGGGCGAACTGGACTTCAACGCCGCTGCCGTGCGCTATTCCGACAGCCCCAACGCGCTGGAAGGCGGCGACCTGGGCTGGCGTTCGCTGGATGAAATCCCCAATGCGTTCGCGCAGATGATGGCGCAGATGAAGGCTGGCGACGTGGTCGGCCCGATCCGCGGCCCGAGCGGCTTCCAGCTGCTCAAGCTGGTCGAAGTACGCGATGCCAGCGCCGCCGCCAGCGGCCAGACCATCACCGAATACCATGCCCGTCATATCCTGGTGCGCATCACCGACCAGCAGGACAATGCCGCGGCCAAGGCCAAGATCGACACGCTGCGCGCGCGCATTGCCGGCGGCGCCGATTTCCAGGCCGTGGCCAAGGAAGCGTCGGACGACAACAACAGCAAGGGCCAGGGCGGCGATCTGGGCTGGTTCCCGGCCGATGCCTTCGGCCCGGACTTCGGCAAGCAGGTGGCGGGCGTGGAAGACGGCGGCGTGAGCCCGGCCTTCCGCACCGATGCCGGCTGGCACATCGTGCAGCGCGTTGCCACGCGCCAGACCGATGCCACCACCGACAACCAGCGTGCCCAGATCCGCGAGACCATCGGTCGCCGCAAGCTGGAAGAAGAGTACAACCGCTATCTGCAGGAACTGCGTGGCGAAGCCTACGTCAACCTGCGTACCGGCGCGGACGCCACCGGCACTACCACCACCACGCCGCCGCAGTCCTGAGGATGCCCCGATGATCCCGCAGCTCGCTCTGGTACCGGGCGAGCCCGCCGGGATCGGTCCGGAACTCTGCATCCGCCTTGCCCAGCAGCCGCGCACCGAGTGCCGGCTGCTGGCCTTCGCCGACCCGGACACCCTGCACGCCGCTGCCGCGGCGCTGTCGCTGCCGCTGCAGCTCCTGCCTGAAGATGCCGTTGCCCGCCAGCCGGGCGATCTGCGCGTGCGCGCGGTGCGCAATGCCGTCCCCTCGCGCTTCGGCCACGCCG
>NZ_QAIW01000082.1:5125-8292 GCF_003061285.1 Stenotrophomonas sp. HMWF003
GCTGCAGGCCGGCCAGGCCTGCCTGGCCGGTGAACTGGATGGCGTGGTGACCGGCCCCGTGCACAAGGCGGTGATCAACCAGGGCGGCATTGCCTACAGCGGCACCACTGAACTGCTGGCCGACCAGGCCGGGGTGGAGGTGGTGATGATGCTCGCCAACGACATCGTGCGCGTGGCCCTGGCCACGACCCACCTGCCGCTGCGCGCGGTGGCCGACGCCATCACCGCGCAGGGCCTGGCGCGCACCCTGCACACCGTACACGCCGCCATGCAGCGCGACTTCGGCATCGCCGCCCCGCGCATCGCAGTGCTTGGCCTGAACCCGCATGCGGGGGAAGACGGCCACCTGGGCCATGAAGAGCTGGACCTGATCATTCCCCTGATGGAGCGCCTGCGCGTCCAGGGCATGGACCTGATCGGCCCGCTGCCGGCCGACACCGCGTTCCTGCCGGCCAAGCTGGCCGGCTTCGACGCCGTGCTGGCGATGTACCACGACCAGGGCCTGCCGGTGCTCAAGTACAGCGGCTTCGAACAGGCCGTCAACATCACCCTGGGCCTGCCCTACCCTCGGGTGGCCGTCGACCACGGCACCGCGCTGGACATGGCCGGCCGGGGCATCGCCGACCCTTCCAGCCTCCTCGCTGCCACCGCGCTGTGTGCCCGGCTGGCGCGGCAACGTAAGATGGTGCCATGACTTCCTCGTATTCCTCCTCGGCCGGCGGGTTCACCGCGCCGCCCAAAAAGCAGTTGGGCCAGCACTTCCTGGCCGATCGCAGCTACATCGACAAGATCGTGCTGGCGGTCAACCCGAAAGACGACGACCGCCTGGTCGAGATCGGCCCGGGCCAGGGTGCCATCACCCTGCCGCTGCTGCGCCGCCATCCGCGCCTGACCGTGATCGAGTTCGATCGCGACCTGATCGCGCCCCTGACCGCCGCCGCTGAACCGCTGGGCGAACTGACCATCGTGCACCGCGACGTGCTGCAGGTGAACTTCACCGAGCTGGCCGGCGACGGCCAGATCCGGCTGGTGGGCAACCTGCCCTACAACATCTCCTCGCCGATCCTGTTCCACGCCATGGAGCATGCCGGCGTGATCCGCGACATGCACTTCATGCTGCAGAAGGAAGTGGTGGACCGCATGGCCGCCGGCCCGGGCAGCAAGGTGTACGGCCGCCTGAGCGTGATGCTGCAGGCCTGGTGCAAGGTGACCGCGCTGTTCGTGGTGCCGCCGGGTGCCTTCCGTCCGCCGCCGAAGGTGGACTCGGCCG
This sequence comes from Stenotrophomonas sp. HMWF003, assembly GCF_003061285.1. Classification (NCBI taxonomy): domain Bacteria; kingdom Pseudomonadati; phylum Pseudomonadota; class Gammaproteobacteria; order Lysobacterales; family Lysobacteraceae; genus Stenotrophomonas; species Stenotrophomonas sp. HMWF003. The sequence continues at coordinate 6,396 of NZ_QAIW01000082.1, forward strand.
TGGTGCGGCTGGTGCCGCGTGATCCGGACACGGTGGGGATCATCGACCGCAAGCGCTTCGCCGATGTGGTCCGGGCCGCCTTCGGGCAGCGCCGCAAGACCCTGCGCAACGCCTTGAACGGGGTGGTCACGCCCGAACAGTTCGAGGCCGCCGGCGTGCGCAGCGATGCCCGTGCCGAGCAGCTGGACGTGGCGCAGTTCATCGCCCTGGCCAACGTTCCGCAGGTGGCAGGCGACGACGCCCCGCAAGGCTGATCGCCCCGGCCTGCGCTGGACGCAGGCACGCAGAACCGCTTGAAATCCCTGAAGGAGCGCGCCATTGAATGGCGCGCTCACCTCAAACTGCACGACATTCTCTAAACTGCCTGCATGAACGACGCTGCACACTATGCGATCTCGGTCGAGGTCGCTCCGCGCTTCCTCGACGACCAGTCCACGCCGGAGGACGGGCGCTACGCGTTCGCCTATACGATCCGCATCCACAACCATGGCCGCGTGGCCGCCCGCCTGGTGGCACGCCACTGGCGCATCACCGATGCCAACGGCCGCATCGAGCACGTGGATGGCGACGGGGTGATCGGCGAGCAGCCGCGGCTGCGCCCGGGTGAAGACTTCCGTTACACCTCCGGTGTCATGCTGGAAACTGAACACGGCACGATGCAGGGGCATTACGACATGGTGGCCGACGATGGCACCGAGTTCGCCGCCGCCATCGCGCCGTTCGTGTTGACCGTTCCGCGCACACTGCACTGATGGAGGCGCGCGCATGAGTGTATGGGCCATCGGCGACCTGCAGGGCTGCTACGACGTCACCCAGCGGTTGCTGGAGAAAATCCGCTTCGACCCGGCAGTGGACACGCTGTGGTTCTGCGGGGACCTGGTCAACCGCGGCGGGCAGTCGCTGGAAACCCTGCGCCTGGTCCATTCGCTGCGCGACAGCAGCGTGGTGGTGCTGGGCAACCATGACCTGAGCCTGCTGGCCGTGGGTGCCCGCACCGAGGAAGAGCAGCGCAAGGTCAACCCGGACCTGCTGCGCATCGTGCAGGCCGACGACCGCGACGTGCTGCTGGACTGGCTGCGCCTGCAGAAGCTGGCGCACGTGGACCGCGAACTGGGCTGGATGATGATCCACGCCGGGCTGGCCCCGAAATGGACCACCCAGCTGGCCGAGAAGCATGCCCGCGAAGTGGAGGTGCAGCTGCACGGCAGCGGCTACCGCAAGCTGTTCCGCAACATGTACGGCGACAAGCCCAGCTGGTCGCCCGGCCTGGCCGGCTACGACCGCTCCCGCGCGATCATCAACCTGTTCACGCGCATGCGCTACTGCACGCCGCGTGGCCGCATCGGGATCGAGGACAAGGGCACGCCTGGCACGCAGGAACAGGGCCTGTACCCGTGGTTCGAAGTGCCGGGCCGCGCCGAGCGTGACCTGAAGATCGTGTGCGGTCACTGGTCCGCGCTGGGCCTGACCATCACCCAGGGCGTGCATGCCATCGATACCGGTGCAGTATGGGGCGGCAAGCTCACCGCGCTGCAGCTGGACACCGACGAACTGCGCGTGGTGCAGGTGCCGGGGCGCGATGTGCCCCGCCCCGTGTCGCCGCCGCGTCCGCCGGCACGGCGTCCGGCCGGCGACAGCGAGTCGCAGGGCAACGGCCGACCGCCGCGGCAGCCGCAGGGCCAGCGTCGCGAACGCGGCCCGCGTGGCCAGCCGTCGCAACGCCGCAACCCGGAACCGGCCGGTGACACCGGCGGAAGCACGCCCACCCCGGCATGATGCGTACCGGGCGGTGGCTGCGGGTGGGTCTGGCCGCGCTGCTGGCGCTGACCGGTGCGGCCTGCCAGCGCAGCCCGACCCCGGCGACCAACGCCAGCGCGCCGGTCGCCGACCCCACCCC
>NZ_QAIW01000083.1:0-6028 GCF_003061285.1 Stenotrophomonas sp. HMWF003
CCGCCGGCATCGGCGGTCGCGACTTAACCTGCGGGCAACACCGCTCCGACCGCTCTCCGACACAGCGCTGACGACCATGGCCGCGGATCACCCCGCCCGGCGCCTTGCCCATGTCCTCAGTTCCTGTCGTACCGTTTGGCCCGCTTCCGCTGGCCGCGTCCGCCCGCCCGGGTTTCCTGCGCAGCCACTTGGGGCTGCCTCTGCTGCTCACCCTTGCCGCCAGCGGGGTGCTGATGGGCATGGGCGGCGACCAGTGGCTGGCCGACCAGTTCTATCGGCTTGAAGGCCAGCACTGGGCCTTGCAGAACGCCTGGGCCACCAGCCAGCTGGTGCACAAGGGCGGCAAGTGGGCCAGCACGCTGGGGGCGCTGGTTGCGATCCTGCTGTGCACGCACGCCTGGCGCAGCGACCGCGCTGCGGCATGGCGTTGGCCGTTGCTGTACCTGGTGCTGGCGGTCGCCCTGGGCACCGGCGCGGTGTCGCTGCTCAAGTCGCTGACCAACATGGACTGCCCGTGGGACCTGGCCCGCTATGGCGGGCACCGCGAGTACGTGGGTCTGTTCGCCAGCCGTGCGCCGGGCATGCCGCGCGGGGTGTGCTTCCCGGCCGGGCATTCCAGTGCCGGCTTCGCCTGGGTCAGCCTGTACTTCTTCGCGCTGCTGGTGCGCCCGGCGTGGCGCTGGCGCGGGTTGGCGGCAGGGCTGGTGGCCGGCGGCGTGTTCGGCCTGTCCCAGCAGTTGCGGGGCGCGCACTTCCTGTCGCATGACCTGTGGACCGTGGCCACCTGCTGGACCCTCTCGCTGGGCCTGTACCTGCTGGTACAGCGCATCGCCGCGCGCACGCAGACCGTGCCTGCCCCCCTTGCGCAGGGAGAAGCCGCATGAGCGCCACCCTGCCGCGCAGTGCGCGCCTGCCCGCGCTGACCACCCTGGTGTCATGGCGGCCGCAGCTGTCGACCGAAGCGCTGATCGTGCTGACCAGCGTGTTCTTCGCGCTGGCCTGCAATGGCCTGTTCTGGCACAGCGCCATGGCCACCCACCCGGGCAGCCTGCGCTTTGCCACCTCGCTGCTGCTGTTCCTGGTGGGCGCGCACTGCCTGCTGATGGGCCTGCTGGTGTGGCGGTGGAACGCCAAGGTCGTCATCGGGCTGTTGCTGCTGTGTACGGCGATGGCCGCGCACTACATGGGCAGCTACCACATCTATCTGGATGCGGACATGCTGCGCAATGTGCTGGCCACCGACCACAAGGAAAGCGGCGAGCTGATGACGCCGGCGCTGATTGCGCCGCTGGTGCTGCTGGCGCTGCTGCCGATGCTGGTGCTGTGGCGGCTGCAACTGCTCAAGCGCAGCTGGGGCAAGGCGCTGCTGTGGCGTGCCGGCTTCCTGCTGCTCTCGCTGCTGGTGGCACTGGGCGGGGCGATGCTGTCGTTCCAGGAAATGTCGGCGCTGATGCGCAACCAGCGCGAGGTGCGCTACCTGGCCACCCCCGGCAATGTCCTGCTGGGCCTGCCGAAGGCGCTGCGCGGCGACAATCCGATCCAGCGCGCCCCCAAGCTGCCGATCGGCACCGACGCCACCGCCACGCCGCGCGCCGCAGGCAGCCGGCCGCGCTTGCTGGTGATCGTGATGGGCGAAACCGCACGCGCGCAGAACTGGGGTCTGAACGGCTATGCCAGGCAGACCACACCGGAACTGGCGCAGGCCGGGGTGATCAACTTCCCGGACATGCATTCGTGCGGCACCAGCACCGAAGTCTCTCTGCCCTGCCTGTTCTCGCCGTACGGTCGCCACGACTACGACGAGAAAAAGATCCGCGCGCACCAGTCGTTGCTGCACGTGCTGGACCGCGCCGGCATCAGCACGCTGTGGCGTGACAACCAGTCCGGCTGCAAGGGAGTCTGCGAAGGCCTGCCGATGCAGGCGCTGGACGATGCCAGGCACCCACAGCTGTGCGCCAACGGACGCTGCATGGACGAGATCCTGATCGACGACCTGGCCACGCAGGTACGCGCCCGGCCCGGCGACCGGGTGGTGGTGCTGCACCAGCTGGGCAACCACGGGCCGAGCTACTTCGAGCGCTACCCGGCCCGCTTCCGCCACTTCACCCCCACCTGCGACACCGCCGACCTGGGCAAGTGCAGCCGCGAGCAGATCACCAACAGCTACGACAACGCGCTGCTGTACACCGACCACCTGCTGTCGCGCACGATCGGCACGCTGAAGGGCATGGACGACTACGACACCGCGATGATCTACCTGTCCGACCATGGTGAATCACTGGGCGAAAAGGGCCTGTTCCTGCACGGCGTACCGTATGCGATCGCACCGCAGGAACAGACACGGGTCCCGATGACGATGTGGTTCTCCCCCTCGTTCGCCGCCAACCGCGGCCTCAACCTGGCCTGCGTGCGCCAGCGCGCGGGCAAATACACCGACCACGACAACCTCTTCCCGTCCGTCCTGGGGCTGATGCAGGTCAAGACCGCCCTCTACGAACGCGGCCGCGATCTGTTTGCAGGATGCGAGGCTTAGTTTCCTGCTAGCCACTCCCGTCTCCGCTTCTGCTGCTTCGCCGGATAGCAAAGACACATGCAGCCAACGTCGGCCATGACCCAAGCGCAATGCTGGCCGTTGCCGTTGAACTTGCCGTTGCCATACGCACCAGCCCTGTGTGGACGGGTCGGTGTGGGTGGGTTGGCGGGACCGTTGGGCGCCATGGGTCCGGCGCATGCGCCGGACGGGTCGGGCAGGACGCCCGACCCCGGCCTTGCCGTTTGTGCAGGACTGCACAAACGCGCAAGGCGCCCACGAGGCTCCAGGGGTGAAGGCGCATTGCTTGCGAGGCGCTGCCTCGCATGCGACTGAACGCACAGCCGCCAGCGGCTGGGCCGGACCGCGGAGCGGGATTCACGGCGTGTCCCGCCAACCCACCCACGCCGACCCGCTTCCGGAGCGTCGCAGCCAACTGCTTCTAAAGAGCGAACGGAGCCGACGTTGCTGCCCTGCCCCTTGCGGTGTGACGGACGCTTCACTAGCCTTCGCCGGTCTGTCACCACCCAAGGATGTCCCCGTGAACCACCGCCCGCTCCTGCTGGCCCTGGCTGTCAGCGCTGCCGCACTGACGCTGGCGGCCTGCCAGAAGGAAACGACCCCGGCCGATGCCCCCGCCGCGGCTGCTGCCACCCCGACCGAAACCGCGGACCAGTTCATCGCCCGCGTCAACGCCGAGTACAAGGCCATGTACCCGGAAATGACCTCGGCACAGTGGCTCTCCTCGACCTACATCAACGAGGATTCCGAGCGCGTGGCGGCCAAGGCCAACGAACGCTGGCTCACCGTCCTCAACGGCTGGATCACCCAGGCCGGCACCTACGACGGCAAGCCCATGAGCGAGGATACCAAGCGCCAGATCCACCTCCTCAAACTCATGACCTCCATGCCCGCCCCGCGCGACCCGGCCAAGCTCTCCGAGCTCACCCGCATCGCCAGCCGCATGGAAGGCGCCTATGGCGCGGGCAAGTACTGCACCGATGACGCCAACCCCGCCACCTGCCGCCAGCTTGGCGACCTCGAACAGGTCCTTGCCCGCAGCCGCGACTACGACAAGCAACTGGACGCCTGGCAGGGCTGGCACGCCACCACCAAGCCCATGCGCGCCGACTACCAGCGCTTCGTCGGCCTCGTCAACGAAGGTGCCAAGGAAATGGGCTTCGCCGACGCCGGCCAGATGTGGCGCAGCGGCTACGACATGCCCCCCGAGCAGATCGGCCCGGAAACCGACCGCCTGTGGGAACAGGTCAAGCCCATGTACGAACAGCTGCACTGCTACGCCCGTACCAAGCTGGATGACACCTACGGCAAGGACAAGGCCGAAACCGAGGGTGGCCTGATCGCCGCCCACCTGCTCGGCAACATGTGGCAGCAGGACTGGTCCAACCTCTGGGACCAGCTGGAACCGTATCCCGGCGCCGGCAGCCTGGACATCACCGCCGCACTGGAAAAGCAGTACCAGACCAACCTCAGCGGCGCGCTGGCCAAGGCCGGCGGCAACAACGCCACCATCGAAGCGCAGTTCAAGGCGCAGCGCGAGGCCGAACTGCGTACCGCCAAGCAGATGACCGAACGTGCGCAGGACTTCTACGTCTCGCTCGGCATGCCCGCGCTGCCCAAGTCGTACTGGGACAAGACCCAGTTCATCAAGCCGCTGGACCGCGACGTGGTCTGCCATGCCAGCGCCTGGGACATGAACATGGACGGCGACGTGCGCACCAAGATGTGCATCAAGCCTACCGAAGAGAACTTCACCACCATCTACCACGAGCTGGGCCACATCTATTACGACCTGGCCTACAACCCGCTGCCGCCGCTGTTCCAGGGCGGTGCCAACGATGGCTTCCACGAAGCGATCGGCGACACCATCGTGCTGGCGATGACCCCGCAGTACCTCAACTCCATCGGCCTGGTCGACAAGCCGCAGGAAAGCCGCGAGGCCACCATCAACGCGCAGATGCGCATGGCCCTCAGCGGCGTGTCGTTCCTGCCGTTCGGCCTGATGATCGACCGTTGGCGGTGGGGCGTGTTCGATGGCTCCATCACCCCGGACCACTACAACCAAGCGTGGTGGGACCTGAAGGCCAAGTACCAGGGCGTGGCCCCGGTGGGCGCGCGCGGTGAAGAGTTCTTCGATCCGGGTGCCAAGTACCACGTGCCGGGCAACACCCCGTACACCCGCTACTTCCTGGCGCGCATCCTGCAGTTCCAGTTCTACAAGGGCCTGTGCGATGCCGCCGGCTACAAGGGCCCGCTGCACCAGTGCAGCTTCTACGGCAACAAGGAAGCCGGGCAGAAGTTCTGGGCGATGCTGAGCAAGGGCGCCAGCCAGCCGTGGCAGGCCACCCTGCGCGAGATCACCGGCGGCGACAAGCTCGATGCCGGCCCGATGATCGAGTACTTCACCCCGGTCAACGAGTGGCTCAAGCAGCAGAACCAGGGCCAGATGTGTGGCTGGAAGGCACCGGCGGCCACCGCCGCGGGCACCCCGGCCGCGACCGCACCGGCGGCACGCTGACCGGGTGCTGGGGCCGGCCGCTGGTCGGCTCCATCGCTGCATGAAAAAACCGGCCGAAAGGCCGGTTTTTTCTTGAATGCAGCCACGCATGGCGTGGCTCTACCCGCCCGGCCTCAGGAGTTCGTCGGGGTCTTCAGACTGGCCGCAAGTTCGGTCTTGAACTGCTCGAAGTCCTTGCCGTCGGCCTTGGCCTCGGCATGCGCGGCGTCCTTCAGTGCATCCGAATACACCAGGCGCACCGGCGTGCCCTGGCGTTCGTGCAGTTCGGCGGCCTGCATGATCAGCGCCAGCACGCGGGCGGCACTGGGGGTCTGGCCGGCGATACGGCCGTCCATGCCCAGCACCCATTCGCCATCACGGCGCACCACGCCGGCCAGCAGCGTGCGCTGCTGGTCGCGCAGTTCCGCATGCGGTTCGACCGGCGAGGTGGCGGCCTGCTCACGGTTGGCGGCCTGGGTTTCACGGCGCCGGCGGATGTCGCGGCGCAGTTTGGAGGTGGTCGACATCAAGAACGTCCGGACTGCATCAAAGCGCCAAGGATACCGCAGGTGCCCCGCCAGGCCTGCCGGGGGCCGCCGCCCGCCTCAGTCCAGCACCTTGCCGTGGCGCCAGTACCCCATGAAGGTGATGGCCCGTTTGTCGATCCCGCAGTCTTTCACCAGGTGCCGGCGGATCGCCATCACCGCGCCGGCTTCCCCGGCCACCCAGGCGTACAGCCCGCCCCCTTGCGCACTGGCCTGCTCCCACAGGATGTCCTGGTCGATGTCGATCTCGGCCAGGTCCTGCTCGGCCGCGCGCAGCCCCAGCGGCCCGACCCGCGCCTGCACGGCCTGCTGCAGCAGCTGGCCGTGCGCGGCGCCCTCGCGCGCCAGCCAGAACAGCTGCGCGCCCACCGGGGCCGCCAGCGGCAGCACGTCGGCGTCGTGGGCCACTTCCAGGAAGGCCTGCACCTGCGGCGG
>NZ_QAIW01000083.1:6038-9408 GCF_003061285.1 Stenotrophomonas sp. HMWF003
CTGCTGTCGGCCACCTGTGCATCCGGGGCCAGCAGACCGATGCGGTCGCCGACGCGCGCATGGGTGGCCCAGCGCGAGGCCGGGCCGGTCTCCCCGTGCAGGACGAAATCAATGTCCACCTCGCCCGCCTCGGGGCGTAGCGCGCGAATGGTGTACGTGCGCATCGGGGCGCGCTCGCCCTCCGGCAGGGCCCGGTAGCGCGCGTACCAGTCCTCGCCCTGCGGCACCTGCGGCGCGTCCTGGCCGGGCAACGGGAAGAACACCTTGATGCGCTGGTCCGGCCCGTCGGTCTTCATGTTGGCCACGTCGGGCGCAGCGAACACCATGCGGGTCAGCGACGGGGAAAGGACGGTGCGCTGCTTGAGCGCGACGTCGAACAGGCGGTAGGTCTGCTGTGCAGCCATGCAATCACCCTGGAGTGCGGCGGACACGGAGGGCCCGCAGGGGAATGGGTTGGCTGTCGTGGTGCACGAACTGGCTGGCGAGCGCACAGGATACGCCGCCATTGCAGGCTGGCAGCTGCGCGCGACGCAACCGTGGCGTGCGCGCGGCTTATTCGATCGGCGTCAACACCGCGCGCCGCTGCTCGCAGTGGCGTTCCCAGTACCAGAAACTGGCCCCCACGGCGAAGAAGCCGGCATAGCCCAGCGCAAGATGCAGCGGCTTGGCACTGAGCAGCGGCGAGACCACGCCGGCGACCACGGTGTTGATCATCAGCTGGATGAACATCTGCATCGACGAGGCCAGCCCGCGCTGGTGCGGGTACATGTCCAGCACCGCCAGCGCCAGGATCGGGAAGATCAGCGCCATGCCCACGCCACCGAGGAAGATCGGCAGCACCGCCCACGGCAGCATGATCTGCGGCACCGCGAGCACATAGCCCAGGTTGAGCGCCGCCGACACCGCGCACAGGCCGAAGCCAATGCCGATCTGGCGCTGCGCGGTCAGGCGCCCGGCCATGCGCCCGGACAGGAACGAGCCCATCGTCATGCCGCCGATGGTGGGAATGAACAACCACGCAAAGCCGCCCTCGCCCAGCTTGAGGTGCTGCATGACGAACACCGGCGCCGAGGCGATGTACAGGAAGATGCCAGAGAAGTTGAACGCACCGGCCGCCGCCAGCCGCAACAGGCGCGGGTTGGAGCCCATGCTCAGGTAGCTGCGCAGCAGTTCGCGCATCGACAACGGCGTGCGTGCCTCCACCGGGTGGGTTTCGGGCAGCCACTTGCCCGTAGCCAGCAGCAGCACCACCCCGAACAGCACCAAGAACCAGAAGATCAGCGGCCAGTCGCCCCCGCCCAGCAGGATCCAGCCGCCGATGATCGGCGCGATCGCCGGGGCCACGCCGAAGATCATCGACACCTGGCTCATCAGCCGCTGTGCGTCGGCCCCGTGGTACAGGTCGCGGATCACCGCGCGGCCGACGATCACCCCGACCCCGGCGGTAACGCCCTGCAGCGCGCGGAACACCAGCAGCGTGGTCATGTCGCGTGACAGCGCGCAGCCGATCGAGGCGCCGATGAACAGCACCAGCCCGCCGATGATCACCCGCTTGCGCCCGAACGCATCGGACAGCGGGCCGTGCGCCAGGCTCATCAGGCCGTAGAACAGCAGATACACGCTGATGGTCTGCTGCACCGCGACCTGGTCCACCTGCATGCGCTCGCCCAGCAGCAGGAAGGCCGGGAAGATGGTGTCGATGGAGAACGGACCGAACATCGCCAGGCCTGCGAGCAGCAGGGCCAGGCGGCGGGTCGAGGGCGAGGCGGGCGTCATGCGGTCTTCCGTCTGGGCCATGCGCAAATGCACGGCGGGCGCCAGCCCGGAACGGGCGGCGCCAGATGAATACGAGGATCCGGCCATGATAGGCCTTTGCCGGCCCCCGCACCATGCCACCGGTCCCATTCCGGGGCGTCTGGCGGCCCCCATTCATCCCGCGTAGGGCCGCAGCCGGCAAAGCCGCTGGGCTATAATCGCCGGGCTACATGGTGGGAGAAGCGGCGCTTTGTTTTGAAGCACCCGCTGCCGAAGGCGCAACGCCCGTAATCGCTCAGGCCCGATACCACCCGCATCAAAACTCTGGAGAGACCGGCCACTGCCGGCGCCGAAGGGGCACGAAGCACGCAGATGCGCGCTTTTAAACTCTCAGGCAAAAGGACAGAGGGGCACCCAGGAAGACCGCAAGGTCCGGTGGTTCGCGCGCGTGTGCGATGCACCCCGGCCAGGCCGCCTTCCGAACGTGCGTGCCCACTCTTCGAGATGCCAGCCATGTCCCAGAACACCCCTTCCCTGCGCGAGCTTGAACACAGCCACGCGTTCGTCGAACGCCACATCGGCCCCAACGACGCCGAAATCGCGCAGATGCTCGACGTGGTCGGCCACGCCTCGCTGGACGCACTGACCGATGCGATCGTGCCCGCCGGGATCAAGTCGCCGGCAGCACTGGCGTTGCCCGAGTCGCTGACCGAAGTGCAGGCACTGGCGAAGATCCGCGCCATCGCCGACAAGAACCAGGTGTTCCGCACCTTCATCGGCCAGGGCTACTACGGCACGCTCACCCCGAACGTGATCCTGCGCAACGTGCTGGAAAACCCGGCGTGGTACACCGCCTACACCCCGTACCAGGCCGAGATTTCGCAGGGCCGCATGGAAGCGCTGATCAACTTCCAGACCCTGTGCGCCGACCTGACCGGCATGGAAATCGCCAACGCCTCGCTGCTGGACGAAGCCACCGCCGCGGCCGAAGCGATGACCCTGGCCAAGCGCTCGGCCAAGAGCAAGTCCGACACCTTCTTCGTGCACGACGCGGTGCACCCGCAGACGCTGGAACTGCTGCGCACGCGCGCCGAGCCGATGGGCATCGTGCTGCGCGTGGGCACCCCGGCCGAGGCCATGGAAGCAGAAGCCTACGGCGTGCTGCTGCAGTACCCGGACACTTTCGGTCACGTGGGTGACTACAAGGCGCTGGCCGATGCCGTGCACGCGCGCGGCGGCCTGGTTGCCGTGGCCACCGACCTGCTGGCGCTGACCCTGATCGCCGCCCCCGGCGAATGGGGCGCGGACATCGTGGTGGGCAACTCGCAGCGGTTCGGCGTGCCGTTCGGTTTCGGCGGCCCGCATGCCGCGTTCATGGCCTGCCGCGACGCCTACAAGCGCTCGATGCCGGGCCGCCTGATCGGCGTGTCGGTCGACGCCCAGGGCAATGCGGCCTACCGCCTCACCCTGCAGACCCGCGAGCAGCACATCCGCCGCGAGAAGGCCACGTCCAACATCTGCACCGCGCAGGTGCTGCTGGCGGTGATGGCCTCGATGTACGCGGTGTACCACGGCCCGGACGGCCTGACCCGGATCGCCCGCCGCACCCATCGCC
>NZ_QAIW01000083.1:9418-15351 GCF_003061285.1 Stenotrophomonas sp. HMWF003
GTCAACGTGGGCGAGCACTTCTTCGATACCCTGCACGTCAAGGACATCGACGCCAAGGCGATCCACGCCAAGGCCGCCGCCGCGCGCATCAACCTGCGCGCGATCGACAGCGAAGCGGTCGGCATCAGCCTGGATGAAACCACCACCCGCGAGGACATCGTGGCCCTGGGCCAGCTGTTCGGTGCCACGGTGGATGTGGATGCCCTGGACGCCCGCACCGCCGACGCGCTGCCGGCCGGCCTGGTGCGTACCAGCGCGTTCCTGACCCACCCGGTGTTCAACACCCACCACAGCGAACACGAACTGCTGCGCTACCTGCGTTCGCTGGCGGACAAGGACCTGGCCATGGATCGCACCATGATCCCGCTGGGCAGCTGCACCATGAAGCTCAACGCCACCGCCGAGATGATTCCGGTGACCTGGCCGGAGTTCGCCAACATCCACCCGCTGGCCCCGGCCGACCAGGCCACCGGCTACAAGGAACTGATCGAGAGCCTGGAAGCGATGCTGGTGGAATGCACCGGCTACGACGCGGTGAGCCTGCAGCCCAACTCGGGCGCGCAGGGCGAGTACGCCGGCCTGCTGGCGATCCGCGCCTACCACCGCTCGCGCGGTGACGACCACCGTGACGTGTGCCTGATCCCGGATTCGGCGCACGGCACCAACCCGGCGTCGGCGCAGATGTGCGGCATGAAGGTGGTGGTGACCAAGACCGACGCCAACGGCAACGTCGATGTGGAAGACATCCGCGTCAACGCCGAGAAGTACAGCGACCGCCTGGCCGCGATCATGATGACCTACCCGTCCACGCACGGCGTGTTCGAGGAAGAGGTGGTGGAGATCTGCGAGATCATCCACACGCACGGCGGCCAGGTGTACACCGACGGCGCCAACATGAACGCCCTGGTCGGCGTGGCCAAGCCCGGCAAGTGGGGCTCGGACGTGTCGCACCTGAACCTGCACAAGACCTTCTGCATTCCGCACGGCGGCGGTGGCCCGGGCGTGGGCCCGTGTGCGGTCAAGTCGCACCTGGCGCCGTTCCTGCCGGGCAAGCTGGGCGACAACGGCCCGGTGGGCATGGTCAGCGCGGCCAGCTTCGGCAGCGCCTCGATCCTGCCGATCAGCTGGATGTACATCACCCTGATGGGCACCGCCGGCCTGCGCAAGGCCACCCAGGTGGCGCTGCTCAACGCCAACTACATCGCCACGCGCCTGGCCCCGCACTTCAAGACCCTGTACACCGGCCGCAACGGGCTGGTGGCACACGAGTGCATCCTGGACGTGCGCCCGCTGGAGAAGACCTCCGGCATCGCCGCCGAGGACGTGGCCAAGCGTCTGATCGACTTCGGCTTCCACGCCCCGACCCTGAGCTTCCCGGTGGCCGGCACGCTGATGGTGGAACCGACCGAAAGCGAATCGCTGCACGAGCTGGACCGCTTCATCAACGCGATGATCCAGATCCGCGAGGAAATCGCCGCGATCGAAGACGGCCGCCTGGACCGCGAGGACAACCCGCTCAAGCACGCCCCGCATACCGCCACCGCGGTGTCGGCCAGCGAGTGGGCGCACGCCTACCCGCGTGAGCTGGCGGCCTTCCCGCTGGCCAGCCTGCGCCAGCAGAAGTACTGGCCGCCGGTGGCGCGCGTGGACAACGTGTACGGCGACAAGAACGTGATGTGTGCGTGCATCCCGGTGGATGCCTACAAGGAAGACGAGGGCGTGGAGGTCTAAGCCTCCCTGCCCTGTCGCAACAGGAAACGGCCCGCGCAAGCGGGCCGTTTTTCTTGGCGGGATGCCCCGTCGCACTCGACGCCGGTAGTGCCGGCCGCTGGCCGGCTCCTATGGATGCCGATCGGCGTGGTTTCGATCGGCATGGTGCAGAGCCGGCCAGCGGCCGGCACTACCGGATCTCGATTGGTGAGGTGCAGAGCCGGCCAGCGGCCGGCACTACCGGGTGGTGAGGTGATGAGCCGGCCAGCGGCCGGCACTACCGTCAGTCGGCCCGGCGGCTGGCGCGCACGCGGCGGGCGACTTCGCTGCTGATGGCGATCACCGCGGTCAGCGCGGCCATCGACAGGAACTGCAGGCGGGTGTGCGACTCGGACAGCAGCAGGCCGAAGATCAGCGCCAGCACGCCCAGGCCGATCACGGTGAGGTACGGGTAGCCGGCCATGCGGAACGGCAGGCGGGTGCCGTCACGGTTGGCGCGGTGGCGCAGGATCAGCTGCGACAGCAGCGAGATGGTCCACACCAGCAGGCAGGTCGAGCCGACGATGTTGAGCAGCACCGGCAGCACCTTGTCCGGGAACAGCAGTTCCATCACCGTGGCCGCGAAACCGAACAGCACGCTGGCCAGCACCGCGATGATCGGCACCTGGCGCGGGTCGGTCCAGCCCAGCACGGCCGGGGCCTCCTGGCGCTGGGCCAGCGAGTACATCATGCGCGAGGCGCCGTAGAGGTTGGCGTTGAGCGCCGACAGCAGCGCGATCACTGCGATCAGGGTGATCGCCGTGGCCGCGCCGGGAATGTTGGCCACCTGCAGCACCGCCGCGAAGGGCGACTTCAACGCTTCGCTGGTCCACGGCACCACGGCGATGATCACGCTGAGCGAGCCGATGTAGAACACCAGGATGCGCCAGGCCACGGTGCGGATGGCGCGCGCGATGCTGCGCTCGGGGTCTTCGGTTTCGGCCGCGGCCACCGCCACGATCTCGGTGCCGCCAAAGGCGAACACCACCACCAGCAGCGCCGCGCCCACCCCGGCCAGGCCCTTGGGCGCGAACCCGCCGTGCGCGGTGAAGTTGGACAGGCCCGGCGAGGCCACGTCCGGCAGCCAGCCCATCAACAGTGCCACGCCGATCAGGATGAAGCCGATGATGGCCACCACCTTGAGAATGGCGAACCAGAATTCGAACTCGCCGAAATTCTTCACCCCGAGCAGGTTGATCGCAGTGAAGAACAGCATGAAGGCCAGTGCGGCCATCGGCACCGGTACCGCCGGCCAGACCGTGGCCAGCAGCCCAGCCGCGCCCACCGCTTCGGCGGCGATCACGATCACCAGCTGCACCCACCACAGCCAGCCCACGGTGGCCCCGGCGGTGGCGCCCATGGCGTCGGCCGCGTACACCGAGAACGCGCCACTGGTGGGCTTGGCCGCGGCCATCTCGCCCAGGGCGTTCATCACGATGATCACCAGCGCGCCGGCAACCAGGTAGGACAGCAGCACCGCCGGTCCGGCCGCCTGCACGCCCACGCCGGAGCCCAGGAACAGGCCCGCGCCGATCGCGCTGCCCAGCCCCATCATGATCAGCTGGCGCGGCTTGAGGGCGTGGCCCAGGCGGGGAGCGGCTGGCGTCGGAGTCTGGGATGCGGGCATCGGAATCGCTGGGCGGGCAACAGGTGCCACACGATACCTGTTCGGCTGGCCTGCGGCATAGGCCACACGGCCCAGCCGGGCCTAGCGGTCGCGCTCGCCGATCTGCGCGCGGTAGCCGCGCGGGGACACCCCCACTTCGGCCTTGAACTTGCGGGTGAACGCGCTCTGGTCGGTGAAGCCGCAGGCCTGGCCGATGCTGGCGATGCTGTCGCCGCCGTGCAGCAGGTGCACCGCCATCTGGATGCGCAGGCGGGTGAGCACCTGCTGCGGAGTCATCTGGAACACCTTGCGGAAGGTGCGCTCCAGCTTGGACAGCGAAAACCCGGTGATGTCCAGCAGGGTCTGCATGCGCACGTTCTCGGCGTAATGCGCGTTCAGGTGCGCCAGCGCCAGCCGCAGCTGCTCGTACTGGGTGCCCAGGCTGTCCTTCTGGCCGAGGTCGCGCGAAATGCCGATCAGCCCCTTGACCTGCCCGTCCACCAGCAGCGGCCGCTTGCAGGTCAGACACCAGCCCGGCTCGCGGTTGGCGAACAGGTGCAGTTCCATCAGGTTCTCGATCACCCGCCCGGCCAGCACCTGTTCGTCCTGGCTGGCGTAATCGGCCCCCAGCCCGGTCGGATAGATCTCCGCCGCGGTGCGCCCGATCACCTCCTTGCGCGACTTCAGGCCGAGCCGGCGCAACATGGTCTGGTTGATGTGCGTATAGCGCCCGTCGCGGTCCTTCATGAAGAACAGCACGTCGGGGATCGCGTCAAACAGGGCTTCGATGTCGGCAGGTTCTACGCGCATGCGGCAGACAGGGGGCGGGAGATTCGAGCCAAGGATACCCGTCCGGGTCCGCGCCACCCAGCGCCCGGGCGCCGCATGTGAAGCGCGGGTGGATGCGTGCCGGTCTTTTCGCACCCGCGATTAACGCCGTGCACGCCAGTGTGGGGGTTGCCTTCCCGCCAGCCCGGAGCCGCCACATGGCCGCCAGCAAGCCCCGCACCAAACCCGCATCTCCCGCCGACAGCCGTGGCCAAGGGGACGAACTGCATCAGCACGCCGGCGGCACCCACCCGCCGCTGACCACCAACCAGGGCATTGCGGTCGCCGACAACCAGAACTCGCTGCGCGATACCCCGCGCGGGCCGACGTTGCTGGAAGACTTCATCCTGCGCGAGAAGATCACCCACTTCGACCATGAGCGCATCCCCGAGCGCATCGTGCATGCCCGCGGCAGCGCGGCGCACGGCTATTTCGAGCTGACCCGGTCGCTGGAAGAATTCACCCGCGCGCGCGTGCTGACCGAGGTGGGCGTGCGTACGCCGGTGTTCACCCGCTTCTCGACCGTGGCCGGCGGCGCCGGTTCGGTGGACACCCCGCGCGACGTGCGCGGTTTCGCGGTGAAGTTCTACACCCGCGAAGGCAACTGGGACCTGGTCGGCAACAACATCCCGGTGTTCTTCATCCAGGACGCGATCAAGTTTCCCGACCTGATCCACGCGGTGAAGATGGAACCGGACCGCGCCTTCCCGCAGGCGGCCAGCGCGCACGACACCTTCTGGGACTTCGTGTCGCTGATGCCCGAATCGATGCACATGATCATGTGGGCGATGAGCGACCGCACCATCCCGCGCTCGCTGCGCACCATCGAAGGCTTTGGCATCCACAGTTTCCGCCTGCTCAACGAGGCCGGTGAATCCACCTTCGTCAAATTCCACTGGCGCCCCAAGCTGGGCATCCAGTCCACGGTATGGGACGAGGCGGTGAAGCTGCAGAGCGCCGACAACGACTTCCACCGCCGCGACCTGTTCGAGGCGATCACCGCCGGCGACTTCCCCGAGTGGGAACTGGCCGTGCAGCTGTTCACCGAAAAAGATGCCGAGGCGTTCCCGTTCGACCACCTGGACTCGACCAAGATCATCCCCGAATCGCTGGTACCGCTGACGGTGATCGGGCGCATGGTGCTGGACCGCTGGCCGGACAATTTCTTCGCCGAAACCGAGCAGGTGGCCTACTGCCCGGCCAACGTGCCGCCGGGCATCGACTTCAGCAACGACCCGCTGCTGCAGGGCCGACTGTTCTCCTACCTGGACACCCAGCTCAGCCGTCTGGGCGGGCCGAACTTCCACCAGATTCCGGTCAATGCGCCCAAGTGCCCGTTCGCCAACCACCAGCGCGACGGCCACATGCAGATGCAGGTGCCCAAGGGCCGCGTGGCCTACGATCCCAGCTCGCTGCAGGACGACACCCCGCGCGAAACCCCCGAGGGCTTCCCCAGCCATGCCACGGCCCCCGACGACGGGGTCAAGGGTCGCGTGCGCGCAGCCAGCTTCGCCGACCATTACAGCCAGGCGGGGATGTTCTTCCGCAGCCTGGAGGCGCCCGAACAGGCGCATCTGGCATCGGCGCTGGTGTTCGAGCTGTCCAAGGTGGAAACCGTCAAGGTGCGCGAGCGCACGGTGAGCCACCTGCGCAACATCGATGACGCGCTAGCCAAACGCGTGGCGGCGGGTCTGGCGATGCCTGCCCTGCCCGATCCCGCGCCGACTGCCACTCCTGCGCAGGATTTTCC
>NZ_QAIW01000084.1:0-4565 GCF_003061285.1 Stenotrophomonas sp. HMWF003
GTCTTCGGGGATGGGCTCGGGCTGGGCGACCGGCTCAGGCAGGTCGGGCAGCTTCTCCGAAGCACGCAGCGCCTGGCGCGCGGCGGCGGCCTCGGAGGCGGACAACTGCAGGCTGGCCTCGATCGCCGGGTCGCCAGCGGCGGCCTCGGTGGTGCGTTGCGGCGACCACAGCCAGGCGCCGATGAACACCAGCGCGAGCAGCAGGTGCACGCCAAGCGCCAGCGCGATCGGCAGACCCCACTTTTCTTCCGGCTGGCGCTGCGGTGGCAGGGCTTCAGCGTGCATCGGTCGCCAGGCCCACCTTTTCCACGTTGGCGCGCTTGATCACGTCCATCGCCGCGACCACCTTTTCATAGGCCACGGCCTTGTCGGCGGCCACGATCACGCGCAGGTTCTTGTCCTGTGCGGCCAACGCGCCCAGCTGCGCCTGCAGCTGGCCGGGATCCATCGGGGTCGGTTCCTTGGCCTCGGGCAGCTTCAGGCTGAGCTGGCCGTCCAGGCGCACCGACACGATCACCGGGTCCTGCTTGCTTTCCAGGGCCTTGGCCTGGGAGCTGGGCAGGTCGACTTCGAAGCTCAGCGTCAGCAGCGGCGCGGTGACCATGAAGATGATCAGCAGCACCAGCATGACGTCGATGTACGGCACGACGTTGATTTCGGATTTGAGCTTGCGGCGCTTGCGGCGGCCGATGGCAGCAGTCATGGCAGGGTCCTTGGTGCGGGGCGCTTACTCGTCGCCGGCGCTCTGGCGCTGCAGGATCGAGCTGAACTCTTCTGCGAAGGTTTCAAAACGGACCGACATGCGCTCCACGCGGGTGGTGAAGCGGTTGTAGGCCCACACCGCCGGGATGGCCACGAACAGGCCGATGGCGGTGGCGAACAGGGCTTCGGAGATGCCCGGGGCGACCGAGGCGATACCGGCCTGCTCACCGCTGTTGATCATGTCGTGCATGGTCACCATGATGCCGAACACGGTGCCGACCAGGCCCACGTACGGGGCGGTCGAACCGATGTTGGCCAGCAGCTCCAGGCTGCGTTCCATCTGGTCCACTTCGCGGGTGTAGGTGGTGCGCATGGCGCGCTGGGCACCTTCCAGCTGCGCGCGACCGTCCAGCCGGCGCTTGTCGCGCAGGCGGGTGAATTCGCGGAAGCCGGCTTCGAAGATCGCTTCCAGGCCGCCCACCTTGCGGTTGCGGTCGGTGGCCGAGCTGTACAGCTTGCCCAGGTCGGCGCCGGACCAGAAGCGGCTTTCGAACTCGTCGGCTTCGCGGTTGGCGGCGTTGAACACGCGCGCCTTGCGGAAGATGATCACCCAGCTGATGAACGAACCGGCCAGCAGCAGCAGCACGATGATCTTCACCGGCAGGCTGGCCTTGACCATCAGGTCCAGGTAGTTGATGCCACCGCCATGCGCGGCCTGCGCAACCGTCTGCGCCGCAGCACTGGTCACTTCCTGCGGCAGCGCCTCGGTCACCGTGGCCTGCAGGGCCAGGAGCATTGCGATCATCCGTTGTTCCTCACTGTGCGGATACTTGAAGTTCGTAGGGTTTCAACGCGGCAAGGAGGACATCGTCCATGCCACGCGGTTTGAAGGTGGAGGCATCCAATGCCGCAATCCTGACCTGGGCGGTCAGCAGCGTTTCATCGCCGCGACACACGCGCTGGTCGAACACCATGCTGGCGCGCTTGCACTGCACCAGCGTGGCGGTCACGGCCAGCGCATCGTCCAGCCGCGCCGGCTTGAGAAAGTCCATGGTCATCGCGCGGACCGCGAATACCAGGCCATGGTCGGTGCGCGTGCGCTCCTGGCCAAAGCCCAATGCCCGCATCCATTCGGTCCGTGCCCGCTCCATGAAGGCCACATAGCGTGCGTGGTAGACCACGCCGCCAGCGTCGGTATCTTCCCAGTAAATGCGTGTCGGCCAACTGAACCGGGGCTCAATTTCCATCAATGGCCTCGGCAAACAGGTCCGCGGGGGGATTCTTCGGCTTCAGGCCCATGTGTCGGTACGCCTTGTGCGTGCACATGCGGCCGCGCGCGGTGCGGATCAGGAAGCCCTGCTGGATCAGGTAGGGCTCGACCACGTCCTCCAGCGTGCCGCGCTCTTCGGACAGGGCCGCCGCCAGCGATTCGATGCCCACCGGGCCACCATCGAAGTAGTCGACCATGGTCCGCAGCATGCGCCTGTCGAGCTCGTCGAAGCCTTCCGGGTCCACCTTGAGCATCTGCATGGCCGCCTGCGCCACGTCCTGGTCGATATGGCCGGCGGCCTTGACCTGGGCGTAGTCGCGCACGCGGCGCACCAGGCGGTTGGCGATACGCGGGGTGCCGCGCGAGCGCCGCGCGATTTCGGCCGCGCCTTCGGCGGTGCAGTCGATGTTGAGGATGGCGGCCGAGCGACGGACGATCTTGGTCAGCTCTTCCGGGGTGTAGAACTCGAGCCGGTGCACGATGCCGAAGCGGTCGCGCAGCGGCGCGGTCAGCAGCCCGGCCCGGGTGGTGGCCCCGATCAGGGTGAACGGCGGCAGGTCGATCTTGATCGAGCGGGCCGCCGGGCCCTCGCCGATCATGATGTCGATCTGGAAATCTTCCATGGCCGGGTACAGCACTTCCTCGACCACGGGCGAGAGGCGGTGGATTTCGTCGATGAACAGCACGTCGTGCGGCTGCAGGTTGGTCAGCAGCGCGGCCAGGTCGCCGGCCTTTTCGATCACGGGGCCGGAGGTGACCCGCAGGGCCACGCCCAGCTCATTGGCGATCACGTGGCTCAAGGTGGTCTTGCCCAGCCCGGGCGGGCCGAAGATCAGCACGTGGTCGAGCGCGTCGCCCCGGGCCTTGGTCGCCTCGATATAGATCGACAGCTGCTCGCGCACCGGCGCCTGGCCCAGGTAATCGGCCATGCGCTTGGGGCGGATGCTGGCGTCGGTGCCCTCGTCTTCGCGGGTGGCACCGGCACCGATGATGCGGTCGTCTGTCATGCGGCAATTATGCGGCAAAAGGAGCGCGATCCGCGCCCCGGGTAGTGCCGGCCGCTGGCCGGCTCCACGCGATCCACGCTCGAGGTAGTGCCGGCCGCTGGCCGGCTCCGCACGATGCAGGGGTCATGGGGAGCCGGCCAGCGGCCGGCACTACCGGGAACGCATCGGAGGGAGCGCGCCGAAGGCGCGGGGATTAGGTGGAATGCCCCGGGGACCACGGTTTGCGTAGCAAAGCGTGGGGCGCACCGCAGGTGGCGATCTGACGAAGTCAGATCTCCACCTGCGCCCCCAGTTCCACCAGCCGGTTGCCCGGGATCCGGAAGAACCCGGTGGCCGGGGCCGCATTGCGGTGCATCAGCGCGAACAGCTTGTCGCGCCAGATCGGCATGCCCCGGTTGGCGGTGGCCACGATGGTCTCGCGGCTGGCGAAGAAGGTAGTGTCCATCGGGTCGAAGTAGATCCCGCCGTGGTCGCACGAGCGCATCAGCGCCAGCGGCACGTCCGGGGTTTCCATGAAGCCGAAGCGCACGTAGATGCGGTAGAACTCATCGCCCACCGACTCGATCTTCAGGCGCTGGCCCTCCGGCGCGTACGGCACCGGCAGGGTCACCACGTGCAGGAAGACGTTGCGCTCGTGCAGCACCTTGTTGTGCTTGAGGTTGTGCATCAGCGCATGCGGCGCCACGGTGGGGTCGGCGGTGAGGAACACCGCGGTGCCCGGCACCCGTACCGGCGGGGCCAGCATCAGCCCGGGCAGGAACGTGTCGATGCGGATGCCGTCCTTGCGGATCTCGTCACGCAGCAGCTCGCGGCCGCGCCGCCAGGTACGCATCATCGTGAACAGCACGATGCCCAGCACCACCGGGAACCAGGCGCCCTGCAGCAGCTTGGCGCCGTTGGCGATCACAAAGCCCAGGTCGATGATGAAGAACACCACGCACAGCGGGATGATCCAGTAGCGCGAGGTCGGCCACAGCGCGCGGGCCACCAGGGCCAGCAGCAGGGTGTCGATCAGCATCGTCGCCGACACCGAGATGCCGTAGGCCACGGCCAGGTTGGACGAGCTGCGGAAGGCCAGCACCAGCCCGATCACCATGACCGCGATGCCCCAGTTGATGCCGGGGATGTAGATCTGGCCGATGGTGTCGTGCGAGGTATGGGTGATGCGCATGCGCGGGATGTAGCCCAGCTGCATGGCCTGGCGCGAGACCGAGAAGGCGCCGGTGATCACCGACTGCGAGGCGATCACCGCGGCCATGGTGGCCAGGATGATCATCGGGTACAGCGCCCAGTCGGGCACGGCCTCGAAGAACGGGTTCTTCACTGCCTCGGGGTTGTTGAGCACCAGCGCGCCCTGCCCCAGGTAATTCAGCACCAGGCACGGCAGCACGAAGAAATACCACGCATGGCGGATCGGCTTGGCCCCGAAGTGGCCCATGTCCGCGTACAGCGCCTCGCCACCGGTGACTGCCAGCACCACCGCGCCCAGGATGAAGATGCCGTGCCAGCCGTGCTCCATGAAGAAGCGCAGCGCCCACATGGGGTTGAAGGCCTTGAGCACTTCCGGCGCGTCGACGATGTTCCAG
>NZ_QAIW01000085.1:0-2193 GCF_003061285.1 Stenotrophomonas sp. HMWF003
TGCCCGAAGCGTGGACCGCCGACCCCCCGCCCACGCCCGAACAGATCCTGGCGATACCGCCTGAGCTGCAGGCACTGCTGAAACAACGGGTGATCGCGCCGGTCTACTCGCGCGAGCAGCGCGTGCAGCGGCTGGTGCACATGATCTTCGACGAGGACGCCATGCACCTGGCCTACGACCCGTATGCCACCCAGACCCTGACCGAAACCTGGCAGAACCGGCGTGCCAACTGCCTGTCCTTCACCCTGCTGTTTGTAACGCTGGCGCGCGCGGCCGGTATCGACGCGCGTGTGCAGGAGGTCGCCCAGGTGGTCACCTGGTATGAAGACCAGGGCGCCATCTACAACATCGGGCATGTCAACGCCGGGGTGAACCTGGACGGGCGCATCGCGGTGGTGGACCTGGACCGCAACGTGCTCTACGACCGCTACGGCCCGCAGCAGATCGACCCGTCGCGTGCCTTGGCGCACTTCTACAACAACCGTGGCGCCATGCGCATGAGCGAGGGCGACCTGGTGCAGGCACGTGCCTATTTCCAGGCCGCGCTGGCGCAGGACCCGGCCTTCGTGGCCGGCTGGAACAACCTTGGCGTGCTGGATGCCCGCAGTGGCAACCTGGCCGATGCCGAGCGCGATTACCGCACCGCACTGGGGATCAAGCCGCGCAATATCGCCAGCCTGACCAACGCCAGCGCGCTGTACCGCCGGCTGGGCGACACCCGCCAGGCCGGCCTGCTGGCCAGGCGCCTGCAGCAGGTGCAGCGCAACGATCCGTTCGTGCAGTTCCGCCTGGGCAACGAGGCCGAGCAGCGCCGGGACTATGCCGACGCGATCCGAGCCTACCGCCGCGCGATCAGCCTGTATGGCACCGCGCACCAGTTCCATTTCGGACTGGCGCGCGCCTATTTCCTGGCCGGCGACAACCGTCGCGCCTCGGTGGAAATGTCCAAGGCGCGCGACCTGGCCAGCCCCAACGCCGGTTTTCTCAAGGCGCAGTACCAGGCCAAACTGGACAGCCTGCACCGCCTGCGGCAAGGCACCGCGGCGATCAACTGAGCCCGGCTCAGGCCTTCTTGAGGAAGCAGGTCTTCAGCACCAGGCCCTTGATCTTGTCCGAGTTGCCTTCGATATGCTCGGCATCGTCCTCGACCAGGCGGATGTTGCGGATCACCGTGCCCTGCTTGAGCGGGATGGAGGAGCCCTTCACCTTCAGGTCCTTGATCACGGTGACGGTGTCGCCCCCGGCCAGGACGTTGCCGTTGCTGTCGCGCACTACGACGCCCCCGGTGCTGGCCTCGGCGGCGGTCCACTCATGCCCGCAGTCGGCGCAGATCCACAGCGCGCCATCGGCGTAGGTGTTTTCCAGGGTGCATTGCGGGCAGGCGGGAGCGGTCGACATGGTGAAGCCTTCGGAAACTGAACAACCCCCATTGTAACCGCCCGCCTTCCGGCCCTTGCACCGCTGGCCCGCTTGCCGCACAGTGCGCGCCCCCTGACCTCCGGCCCGGCCCCGCATGAAAATCGGCATCGACTTTGGTACCAGCAACTCCGCCGCCGCCGCGGTGGTGGACGGGAGGGTCGTGCCGATCCAGTTCGGCCAGGCCGAGCAGTTCCGCACCACGGTGTATTTCCCGGAAGTGATGCGCGACCCGAACGACTTCGAGCTGACCCCGGCGCTGGAACACGAGCTGGCCCGGCTGATCGACGCCGCGGCGCGCGATGCACGTGCGGCCGGCCAGGAGCGCGCCCACGACGCGCTGCGCCGCGAAGCGCTGCGCGTGGTGCGCCGGCAGTGGATGGAAGAGCAGATGCGCGCGCCGCTGACCTCGACCAAGCTGCTGCAGAACGCGGTGTATGGCGATGAGGCGCTGGAAGCCTATTTCGAAGAGAACGAGGGCAACCTGGTGCAGAGCCCGAAGTCGATGCTGGGCTACAACCTGCATCCGCGCGCGCGCCAGACCATTACCGGTATCGCCACGCACATTCTGGAACACATCCGCCTGACCGCCTCGCGCCAGCTGGACCGCCCGGTGCGCACGGCGACGCTGGGACGGCCGGTGCAGTTCCGCAGTTCGATCGGCGCGGCCGGCAATGACCAGGCGCTGGAGATCCTGCACAGCGCGGCGATCGCGGCGGGCTTCGACGATGTGGATTTCCTGGAGGAGCCGGCCGCGGCGGCGATGCACTACCACGC
>NZ_QAIW01000086.1:0-8129 GCF_003061285.1 Stenotrophomonas sp. HMWF003
TCACCATCGGGATCCCCCAACAGCGGCCATTCCGAGAGCGGGCGCGCATCCACGCCGCCCATGCGCTCCACCAGCGCGGGGCTGGCCATCGGCATCAACCACTCATCGAACAACGGCTCGGCGTGTACACCCACCCACTGCCCGGCCCCTACGCGCAGCGCGGCATCGCACTGCACGTTGCGTTCGAAGTCTGTCAGGCGTTCGCTGGATTCCAGGTTGAACTCGATCTCCGGGTGCGCGGCCACGAACGAGCCCAGCCGCGGCACAAGCCAGTTGGAGGCCATCGAAGGCAATGCGCTGACCGTGAGCACGCGGTCGTGGCGTGCACCGAACGGCTGGAACACCTGCTGGATCGCATCCAGGTGCGGGCCGACCTGCTCAAGCAGGCGCTGGCCTTCCGGCGTCACCCCCACCCCACGTGGTTGCCGCAGCAGCAGTGGGTAGCCCAGCCGCTGCTCGAGCTGGCGCATCTGGTGACTGAGCGCGCTGACCGTCAGGTTCAACGATTCCGCCGCCCGGGTCAGGTTGCCCAGGCGCGCGGCGGTGACGAAATTCTGCAGGGGCTGCAGGGGCATGCGGGACATGTCGACTTGAATCCTGTTCAAGACCAGGTTGCGGAAATGTCGCTTTTTCGCCCCGCATCCTGCACCTATCGTCAACGCTCCTCAAGTGGAGCGTCGACCATGAACATCTACAGCGGCCTGTTGTTCCTGCAGGGGCACATCACCCATGTCGATCTGGCGCGCCAGCTGGCGGGCGTGGAAACGGCGCCCGCGGCGCCCTCCCCAACGGGTAAGCAGGAGGCGGCATGCGGCGCAGCCAGAACTGGGGACGAGGCGCGTCCGGGTGCGCCACGGCAACCGGCCCCGTGCGCCAATGCCTGAGGGTGCGGGCGCGTGTGCAGCCACGCGTGGCGTGGCTCTACCGGGGAGCGGCCTTGGGGGCCGGCAGCACGCGGGGCTGCTGGTCGTACCAGTCGCGTGCGCCGGCCAGGTGCCACTTGCGCTGCTCGCCATCCAGTTCGATGCCTGCGCCCAAGACACCCCAGCGCACGTACAGGTTGCCCCGGCGCCGGGCCTGGGCCAGGTCCAGCCGCGCCCGCAGCGACAGCCGCTCGTTCTCGGCCTGCAGGTCATCCACCCACATTTCGCCGCTGCGCCAGCGCAGCTGCCCGCTGGCCTGCACCTCTCCGGAATCGAGCATGCCCAGCACCCAGCGCGGATACGCGCTGCGTTCGGCGAACACGCCCAGCAGCGGCCCCGCATCGCGCAGGCGCAGGTCGGCCTGGGCGGTGACTTCAAACGGCGCAGCCGCATCGATGTGGCCCTGGCGCAGTGCCACCGTGCCCCACCAGTTGGCCTGTCCGCCGCTGTCGCCAACCTGGATGTTGCGCAGCGCCACGGTGGTGCCGCCCAGGTCGAACTGCTTCGCATCGAAATCGGCCCGCTTGACGCGCGCCTGCAGCTGGGCATCGCCACGCAGGGCGATGCCGGCCACCTGCAGCTGTGCACCACGGCCGCGCAGGTCGGCCCGGCCGGTACCCACGCGGCCGGACGAATCCAGCTCCACGTCGCCACTGAGCAGGCCGGTGCCACCGAGCAGGCGCACATTGCCGGTGCCGCCGCCCAGGTAGCGGTTGTAGGCGGTCAGGTCGGGCACCCGCGCATCGTTGAAGCGCAGCCGCGCGCGCATGCCGTCACGCAACTGCTGCAGGCGCGCGTCGCCGCGCAGGGTCAGCGCCATCGCGCGGCCATCGAACAGCAGCGCCTTGGGCGCCCCGGTCGGTGCGGCGCGGAACTCGGGAATCTTGACGTCCAGCTGCGCCTGCGCCGGTTCGCCGGCCACGATGCTGCCGTGCGCATTGGCCTGCCCCAACAGCCGCACCCCGGCCACCTCGGCCACGGCCGCCACCTGCGGGATGTCCAGCGTACTGCCCGCGGCCAGCTGGCCATCGGCAATCTTCAGGTCGCCTTCCAGCAGGCCGCCGCCATCCAGGTGGAACCACGGCTTGCGCACGAACAGATCGGCGATCCAGTTCAGCGACTCGAACTTCCACGCGCCCTGCACCTGACCGGTCAGCCGCGGCAGCAGTTCGGCCGGGGCGCGGAACGGGATTTTACGGCCGGTTATACGCAGGTCGGCATGCAGTTCGCTGCCGGTTTCCGGGTCACGGGGCAACCGTGCCTGCACGCGCATGTCCTGCGCCACATCCAGCTGCAGCGCCAGCAGCCCGCGATCGTCGGCATTCACCCCGGCATGCACCGGCACCCGCCACACCACCCGGCTGCCGGGTTGCAGCGCGCCCCGGTCCAGCACCACGTCGCCGGTAAGACGGGCGTTCGACGGCGCGCTGCCGACACTGACGTGCGCTCCACCCGTGTCGATTTCCACGGCGCGGCTGCGCGCATCCACCTGCAGCTGTGCCCAGGTGATGTCCAGCTTGCGCAGGCCTGGCGCTTCGTCACGGTAGTGCCGCGGGAAATGGAACCGCGCGGCAAGGTGGGCGTCATCGAGCACCCGTACCCCGCCCACGGTCACCTCGGCCTTCTCGAACCCGGCCGTGGAGTCGAACAATTCAGACGGCCCGCCCTTCAACTGCTTGAGGAAGCCGACCGTGCCGTGCCCCTGACCTGCGATGAAGAGCGTGCCGAAACGGCCGCTGCGGATGCTGTCGCTGTGGATCGCATCGAAGCGCAGCGTCCAGCCGCGGTCGCCGCGCGGCGGCGGCGGAATGCCCTTGTCCACGCGTTCGACCTCGGCCTCCACGCCCGTGGCCTCGATCCGCGGTATGCGCACCTCACGGCGGAACAGCGCCGGCAGGTCGATCCAGGCGCCCGCGCGGTCGGCACGGAAAATGTAGACCGTGTGCCCGGCCTGCCCGCGCATGCGCACGTTCCAGACCACGGCGTGCCCAGGCAGCAGGGTCAGCGCCGGCCCGGTCTGCATGCTGAATTTTTCAGGCTTGCGGTTGGTGACCGCATCGAACAGCGGCGTATTGAGGAACACGTTGCCGGCCAGCAGGTATAGCGCATACAGCGCCAGCAGCGAGAACAACGCCACGCGCCATGGCCGGGGCCAGCGCCGGACGCGCTCGGGAATCAGGGGCATGTAGATACGCGCGCGGAAGCAGAATGACCCTCACACTATCGGCAGACCGCTGGCGCAGCCGCGTGAAGACGACGCGCGACAGCGAGCGGCAGGTCATTCCGCGCGGGCGGCGGGCATCGTTGCGGTGACACGCCGCCTGACGCTACTGTGCCATCGCGCCGGCAGTGATCGCCGCGGATCAAAGACAGCCAAGGAGCGTGACGGCATGATGCAGGTCTTGGAGACATTCGGCCTTGAACTGGTCGCCTGGATGGGAGGCGTGGCAGCGGGGTATCTGGCGTGGGCGTCCGCGCCGTTCTGGTGGCCCGCGATGCGGGCGTTCGGCGGCCGTCGCCGGCTTCCGCGCCCGCTGCTGTTCAGTACCTGCGCCGGGTGCATGGCCTATGCGGCGTACCTGGCGTTCCTGGTCGCACTGCGCCTTCTGTTCCTCACGGCACCGCCCGTGTCCGCCGCGCTGGATCAGCTGGCGTCACACCCCGGCATGGCCGCGACGCTGCTTGCCGCGCTCGTGTACGGCCTGCCCCTGCTGGTGTTTACCGGATGGGCTGCGCGCTTTCTCGGCGCACGCTGGGCGCGGCTCCTGCCGCCGCCCCTTGATGCGCGGCCCGCAACATGATCCTTGCCGACGCGATCCTCCATGGTCTGGTGCTGCTCTGGGTGACAGTGCCGTTGTGGGCGCCGGCCCTGCGCGCCTGCCTGCCCTGGCGTCGCCTTCCCTGCGCCGGCAGGTTCACCCTGACGGTTGCGGCGCTGGTCTACGGCGCCTTCGCCGCCTGCGTGGCGCTGGTGATGCTGCCGGCAGAGGTGCTGGCCATATTCATCGGCCCGCAATTGCTCGAGATGGGCTCACCCGCCGGCCGCTGGGTGAGCACGCTGCATGCCGATGTCGTGGTGCCGGTGTTTTCGGCCTTCATCCCGGCGCTGCCCGGCGTGACCTGGGTGGTCATGCTGTTGCTGGCCAGGCGCTGGCCGGTCATCTGCGCCCGACTGGGCCTGCACGTCCTGCCTGTCCCCCAGCCATCCCCAGACAGCATAGGCGCCTAGCGGTCGAATGCCGTTCAGTGCGCCGCCGCGTCCGGCAGCTTGGCGATCACCTTGATTTCCACGTCGAACCCATACAACCAGGTCACCCCGATGCCGGTCAGGGTCGGATACGGCGCCTGGCCCCAGTACTCGGGCACGATCGCCCAGACGCGTTCGAAGATCGCCTCGGGATCGACCAGGAACACGGTCACGTCAACCACATCGTCGAACGTGCAGCCGGCCGCGCCCAGCACCGCGTTGAGGTTCTCGAATGCGCGCCGCACCTGGTCCTCCAGCACCGGTTCGGGCGAGCCGTCCTCGCGGCTGCCGACCTGCCCGGACACGAACAGGAAGCCATTGGCGCGTACCGCCGGCGAATAGCGGTTGCGTTCGTACAGGGCCTGCCGGCCCGGCGGGAATACTACGTCACGGGTTGCCATCGTCTTCTCCAACGGCCATGCGGCCGATCCATTGCACTGCCGCCACGGTAGGCCGACGCGGCCCGGTGATAAACGCCCCACACCGGCCATCACTGTTTGTAGAATCCAAACAATTCCTTCCGGACGCCCCGCATGGACCGGTTCGACGCAATGCAGGCCTTCGCCCAGGTGGTGGAAACCGGCAGCTTCACCAAGGCCGCGCAGAGTCTGCACATGAGCAGGACCACGGTCACCCAGCTGGTGCAACAGCTGGAGGCGCGGCTGCGTGTGCGTCTGCTCAATCGCACGACCCGGCAGGTCAACCTCAGCGCCGACGGCGCGGCCTACTACGAGCGGGTGGTGCGCCTGCTGGCCGATATCGACGATGCCGAAACCAGCCTGTCCGGTGCCGCCGCCACGCCGCGCGGGCGCCTGCGGGTGGATGTGCCGGCGCCCTTGGCACGGCTGGTCCTGGCGCCGGCGTTGGCCAGCTTCCATGCACTGTATCCGGAGATCCAGCTGCATCTGGGCGTCAGCGACCGCCATGTCGACCTGATCGACGAACGCGTGGACGCGGTGATCCGTGGCGGCGAGATCAGCACGCCGTCGCTGGTGGCCCGTCGCATCGGCGACCTGCAGGCCGGCCTGTACGCCGCGCCGGCCTACCTCGCGCAGGCCGGCACGCCGTCGGACCCGCACGATCTGGAAATCAGCCCCCATCGCATCGTCGGCTACCTGCGCGCGCGCAGCGGCACGGTGCTGCCCTATGCCCTGCGCCGCGACGACCAGCAACGCCACGTGCGCGGGCGGTATCTGCTGGCAGTCGATGATGGCAACGCCTATCTGGCCGCGGGCGTGGCCGGGCTGGGCGTGCTGTGGCTGCCCGACTACATGGCCGCCGCGCATGTGGCCAACGGTGAACTGGAACGTGTGCTACCCGACTGGCAGCTGGCGCCCATGCCGCTGTATGTTGCGTTTCCGCCGAACCGCCACGTCAGTGCCAAGCTGCGCGTGTTCATCGACTGGGTGGCGGCGCTGCTGGACACGGTCGCCCCGGTCCAGACGCTGCCGCCGCGCTGACCGTATCGCCACTGACCCGCCTGACCGAGACCGCCATGCCCCGTCGCTTCCGTGCCGCCCTGCTTGTCACCCTGGCCCTGGGTGCGCCAGCCGTGGCGCAGACCAGCGCGCCGCCGACAACGCAGGACCCGGCGCTGACCGCCTTGTTGGACTGCCACTTCGGCTACGCCCAGCAGCGCTTCCGCAGCACTGCCAGCGCCACCGAAATCGCCACGGCGGCCGCCTCGTACTGCGAACCGGCCTTGCAGGCGGCCGGGCTTGGCACCTACCTGCGCGCGCTGGATGCCGGGTTGCCGGCAGACAGCGCGGAGGCCTCACGCATCGGCATGCTCGACGAACTGCGCGGCATGCTGCCCGGCTTCACCATCGACAAGGTCCTGCAGTTCCGCGCCGCCAGCGACGCGCTCTGAGCCGGCGCGCGCCTTCACCCACAACCCGAACTCCTTCATCACCTCGACCACCGGCTGCAGCCGTCGGCCGTCGTCGGTGAGGGCGTACTCCACCTTGACCGGCACGGTGGGATACACGGTGCGGCGGATCAGCCCGGCCTCTTCCAGCGCACGCAGGTCCAGGGTGAGCATGCGCTGGGAGATCGCCGGCATGTCGCGACGCAGGTCGTTGAAGCGCTTGGCCCCGTCGAGCAGGTAGGACGCGATCAGCAGACGCCAGCGTCCGCCCAGCAGGCGCATCGCCTCCTCCACCGAACAGCCCGATACATTGTCTTTCACATGGTGGCTCCTGCAGGGGGCGACAGGTATACGTTATGTACCTACACCACACAATAGTGCCTTCTTCCGTTTTTATACCCCGCGCCTAGAATGCAGCCGGACGCCTCACAGCGAGGCCCCACTTCTGTTGCCGGATATCCCGATGAAGCTCTATTACCTGCCTGCGGCCTGCTCGCTCGCCCCGCATATCGTGCTCAATGAACTGGGCCTCGACGCCACCCTGGTCCGGGTGGACCCGCGCAGCCATCGCACCGAACACGGCGAGGACTACCTGCAGGTCAACCCGCTGGGCTACGTGCCGGCACTGGCGATGGACGACGGCAGCGTGCTGCGCGAAGGCACCGCCATCCTGCAGTACCTGGCCGACCAGCGGCCCGAAGGCGGCCTGGCTCCCGCCCAGGGCAGCGGTGAACGCTACCGCCTGCAGGAATGGCTGGGCTTCCTTGGCACCGAGGTCCACAAGGGCTTCATTCCGCTGCTGTATCCGGTGGCCGCCGGCAAGTACACGGAGACGGCGCGACCGAAACTCGACCAGCGCTTCGCCTGGATCGACCAGCAGCTGGCGGACCGCGACTACCTCATGGGGGATCGCTTCAGCGTGGCCGATGCCTATCTGTTCGCCTTGATCGGCTGGGGTCAGGCAGCGTGGCTCACCTCTTACTACAAGGCGGACATCCATTTCGACCGGTTTCTGCATCTGCAGCGCTGGTATGCCCGCGTGCGGGCGCGGCCGGCGGTGCAGCAGGCATTGGCCGCCGAAGGACTGCAGTAACGGCCTGCATGGCCGCAGGCCGGGTCGATGCGTGGCGCTACGGGCGCCACATCAGGATCAACACCAGCATCAGCAGCATGGCGCCCGCGCCGATGCCCAGCAGGCCAAGCTGGATATCGGCCATCCGCGAGATGCGCGCATCACCCAGCTGCCGGTGGCGGCGCAGGAACAGGAAGCGTGCGTAGTCCGCATTGCCGTGATGGTGCCGGCCCAGCCCGAAGGTGTGCGGTTGCCCGAGCGCGGTGAAGACCTCGGGGTGATCCCGGCGCAGCCACAGCAGCATCACCACATTGAACGGCAGGCTGGCGATGATCAGCAGAAATGCGATCAGCAGCAGCCGCCCCAGAACCTCTTCCATGCCTGCTCCCCCGAGCGTAGTGCGCGCGGCCATCCCCGATGGCGCTGGCGCGATGATAGCCCAGGGTGAGGCCGGTCGAACCGCTATCAGCGCCCGGCCACCGTGGCCGGTGTGCGCGACCGCGGCAATGGCTGGATGGCCAGCGTATCGCCACGGCAGACATCCACCGCGTGATACACCGCGCGGCGGCCGTTGCCGAAGGTCATGCGCAGGTCGAAGCGGCAGCCCTGGTCGCCCAGGCGCACCACGCCGCTGCCGCCACCGCCGGGCAGCACCTCGATCGGGCGCACGACGAACGCATCGCTGCCGGCCGGCGCCACTTCCAGTGCCACCACGCTGTCATGGGCGCGGTTGAGCAGGCCCAGGTATCGCGCGTCCCCGGCGCGTGCGCCGGACGCGGCGAGGAGTGAAACGGCCAGCAGCGGGCAGGTCAGGACGAGGCGGATCAGATTCATGGCGGCATCTCCGGGGTGGTGAAGGACACCCGCATCAGGCGCTTCCCGCCCACTGCCGCCAACCGATCCGGGACCAATCGTCGCCACGCGCGGGTCAATCGTAATGGGCCGTCATGGCGCTTTCCGGCCCCCCCCCCCCACGCCTAAGATGACCCTGCCGCACACGCGCGGCGCAGGACCCCACCA
>NZ_QAIW01000087.1:0-20261 GCF_003061285.1 Stenotrophomonas sp. HMWF003
GTGTGGATGTCCAGGCCCAGGGCCTGGGCATCCGTGCGCAGCGCAGTGAGCCCGGGCTCACCGCGGGCGCAGACCGACACGCGGGCGCCCGCCGAGGCGAACGCCAGCGCCATTGCCCGCCCGATGCCCTTGCTGCCGCCGGCCACCAGTACCCGGCGGCCGGTGAAATCCAGCGATGGGGCAGCGGGCGCGTGCATCACAGGTCGAACTTGATGCCCTGGGCCAGCGGCAGCGAATCGGAGTAGTTGATGGTGTTGGTCTGGCGACGCATGTAGACCTTCCACGCATCCGAGCCGGACTCGCGACCACCGCCGGTGTCCTTCTCGCCGCCGAACGCACCGCCGATCTCCGCACCGGACGTGCCGATGTTGACGTTGGCGATGCCGCAGTCCGAGCCGGCCGCCGAGAGGAAGCGCTCGGCGACCTTCAGGTTGGTGGTGAAGATCGACGAGGACAGGCCCTGCGGCACGCCGTTCTGCATGTCGATGGCTTCGTCCAGGGTGCTGTACTTCATCACGTACAGGATCGGGGCGAAGGTTTCGTGCTGCACCACTTCATCGCTGTTCTTCAGGCCGGTGACGATGGCCGGCAGGACGAAGTTGCCGGCACGATCGATACGGGTGCCGCCGGTTTCCACGGTGCCGCCACTGGCCTTGGCCTTCTCGATCGAGGCCAGGAACTGCTGCACGGCGCCGTCGCTGTTGAGCGGGCCCATCAGGTTGGCCGGGTCGGTCGGATCGCCGATCTTGCCTTCCACCTGCTTGTACGCCTTGACCAGCGTGGCCAGCACGTCGTCATGGATGGATTCGTGCACGATCAGGCGGCGGGTGGTGGTGCAGCGCTGGCCGGCCGTGCCGACCGCGCCGAACACGATGCCCGGGATGGCCAGCTTCAGGTCGGCGGTTTCGTCCAGGATGATGGCGTTGTTGCCGCCCAGCTCGAGCAGGCAACGGCCCAGGCGGTGGGCGACCTTTTCGGCGACCTGGCGGCCCACCTGGGTGGAGCCGGTGAAGCTGATCAGCGGCACGCGCTTGTCGGCCACCATCTTCTGCGACAGCTCGGTGCCGGCGTCGTTGATCAGGAAGAAGATGTCCGGGAAGCCGGCGCCGCGCAGCGCTTCATTGCAGATGCGCATGGAGGCGATGGCGGTCAGCGGGGTCTTGTTGGACGGCTTCCAGATGCACACGTCGCCGCAGATCGCGGCCAGGAACGAGTTCCAGGCCCACACCGCGACCGGGAAGTTGAACGCGCTGATGATGCCGACCAGGCCGAGCGGCTGGTACTGCTCGTACATGCGGTGGCCGGGGCGCTCGGAATGCATGGTGTAGCCATAGAGCATGCGGCTCTGGCCCACGGCGAAGTCGGCGATGTCGATCATCTCCTGCACTTCGCCGTCGCCCTCGGGCTTGCTCTTGCCCATTTCCAGCGCAACCAGCGAGCCCAGCGCGTCCTTGTGGGCGCGCAGCGCTTCGCCGCACAGGCGCACGGCTTCGCCACGGCGCGGGGCCGGGGTGGTGCGCCATACCTTGAAGGCTTCCTGGGCGCGAGCCACGATGGTTTCGTAGTCGGCGTCGGTGGTGGCGTGGACCTGGGCGATCGCTTCGCCGGTGGTCGGGTTGACCGGGGTGATCAGACCGGCGCTGGTGGCGGTGGACCACTCGCCATTGCCGAGGTAGGTGCCAGCGTTGGTCGCGTCCAGGCCGAGGGCCTTGAGCAGATCAGAGGACATGCAAACTCCTGTTGCGTTGCGTTTGTAAGGCGCTGGCCGCTGGCAGGGTGGGGGGCGGCAAGCTGACCGCTGATGGTAGCAGAGGGGAGCGGGGCTTCCCTTGTCAGAAGCAGGGCGCCGGTGGTCAGGCGCGCCTGCCACACCCGGCGGGCTCAGAAAAGTCTTTCAAATTCAATGAAGTAAGCGATGTTGCAGCGGAGACGGGGCGCAGGCGCCGGATCGTTCAGGCGATCTGGCCCAGCGCGTGTGCATGTGCATGTACATGAGGGTGATGAGGCGACCAGGGCGGCGGGTCGCGATGCCAGCGCCAAGCACTCTCGATGATTGGTTCTAGCGCCGTCCATTGCGGCGTCCAGCCGAGCAACCGGCGTGCTTTTTCGCTGCTGGCCACCAGGCGGGCGGGGTCACCGGCACGCCGTGGCGCAACATCGTAGGGAATCTGAACGCCCGTGACGGAGGCCGCAGTTGCAATTACCTCCTGCACTGAGAACCCGTGGGCATTGCCCAGGTTGAACGTGTGCGCGCCCGCTTCGCGCCCCATGAACCCGAGTGCGAGTGCATGCGCCTGAGCAAGGTCCTGCACATGGACATAGTCGCGCACACAGGTTCCATCGGCGGTGTCGTAGTCGTTTCCAAACACTTTCAGCGCTGGGCCCTGGCCCAACGCTGCGCGAAGCACGTTGGGAATCAGGTGGGTCTCGCATGCGTGTGCTTCCCCGATGCCATGCTCCGGCAGCGCGCCTGCGGCGTTGAAATAGCGCAGCGTCACCGAGCGCAGGCCGTAAGCATGCGCTGCATCGGCTAGAAAACGCTCAGCCATCAGTTTGCTTGCACCGTATGGATTGATAGGAGACTTGGGATGCTCCTCATTGATGGCCTCGGTCATTGGGTTGCCAAAGACTGCAGCGGTGGAAGAGAACACGATCTGGCTTACGTCATGCTCACGCATGGCTTCCAGCAAATTGAGCGTGCCGGTCACGTTGTTGCTGTAGTACGGATAAGGCTCTGCGACGGATTCACCGACCAGGGACCGCGCACAGAAGTGCATCACGGCGTCGAAGCGTTGTCCGCTGAATGCGCGTTTCAAACCCACGGGGTCCATCAGGTCGGCCTCGATCAAACGGCCCCAGCGGACAGCGCCTCGATGGCCGGTGGACAGGTTGTCCAGCACAGTAACTGTGTGACCCCGCTCGGCCAGCCATTGGGCCATGTGGCTGCCGATGTAGCCGGCGCCACCGCAGATGAGAATGTTGGTAGTACTCAAGGAACAAACTCCAAGTGCGACACATCGTAGGGGGAAGGGGGCATCACAAGGATCAGTTGACAGGGAGCGCGGGTTGCTTCAGGCGCGCTCTCAAGCGCTGGTAGGCGATGACGAACAAGGCCGACGCCACGAAAGCCAACGTGACCCGGAGCGCCACATGAAGTGGAAGCTGTTTGGCCGCACCGAGGAAAATCGGATGGCACAGGTAGATCCCGAACGTTGCATTGGCCAGTGTCTGCATCACGGGCGACGCGGGGATCCGGTCTCCCCAGCGCAGTGCGGCCAGCAACACCAAGGCGGCAATCATGTGCGGCAGTGCCACGCCAGGTAAAGGAGAGAACACCCATGTGGCCGCCGCCAGCATCAATGCAACAGCAAGCGCTTGCGTACCCCACCGGGTGCTGCGGTGTAGGCCTATCAACAGCCCGATCAGCACGGCCGTGGAGGCCTGCATCCACTGCGCCAATGGATAGCCGATCTGGCGCGACCAGGGTTCCCATTGCCCGACCGTCGCCAGATTCACCACGGTTGCCGTCATTGCCAGCCAGAACAGCACCTGGCGATCGACGGAGCGCTTCACCACCGCCAGTGCTACGATCAGGGCGAAGATGAACGGGATGTACCAGAGGTGGATGCTGCTGCCGGCGAATACCCCGGCGACCCAGCCCCCGCTGTACTCCAGCGATATGAAGGGTTGATGGCGTGCAAGGTTGATGGCACCAAACACCGCAAACCAGAATGCCCACGGAATCAGCAGGCGGCGCGCCAGCGCTGCGATCCGCACACGACGTGACCAGTTGCTACCCACCTCGAACAGCATGGTGAGCATCAGGAACGCCGAGAGGCCGCTGTAGCTGATCTCGCTTCCCACCGCTTTCGAGTGGTACCAGACAATGGCGAACGCAGCCAGGGTGCGTACCAGCTCAATGCCTTGGTTGCGCCCGGAACGCTGCGTCACCGTCATCAACTGTGCAGTCACCGGCCGGCTTCCAGCGCATTCAGAAAGCGCACCCCACGGTCGGTCCAATCGAAGCATCCCTGCGTACCCGCGTAGGCATGGCTCTGCAGGCTGTTGAGGTAGTCGAAATCATCAATGCGTTCGCAGACCCCCTGTGCCAGCGCCGCCAGGTCGTTGAACTCGGCAAATGCGCTGGGTGCACCCACTCCCAGCCCGGAGACGGCGCCTTTCATGGCAAACATTGGTAGACGGTTGAAGACGTATGTCAGCAGGCGCACCTTGAACCCGCCGCCCAGGAAGTCTGCGACCACACTTGCCCGACAGGTCGCAAGGAATGCGTCGATGTCATCGACAAAGCCCATGAACCGTACGGTCGGGTAGCGGCTGGACAACGTGTCGCCAAGTGCATCATCGATCGGCCCAACCACGGCCATCTCGACGCCTGCACGATTGAAGACGGGCGCTGCATGCTCCAACCAGCGCTCCAGGATCACCTGCTTTTGACGGGATTCACGCCCGCCCAGAACGACAACGCGTCTAGGAACCGAGGCATCGATTTCGCGTTGGACCGTGCTGTTGCCCTGGTAGCCGGGGGTCAACGTGACGTACTGCACACCTGGCAACTGGGCCTTGTAGAGTGCGGCATCATCGGGATTGATCAGTGATAGCAGGTCCACCGATCGCACCAGGTCGAGCTCGGCCTTGCCCACCTTGACGCCATCCAGTTTGAGGGCAAGGCGCAGCAGCGGATTGCCGCCGTACGCTGCGTACTTCTCCACGCGCACCGAGGCTTCGTGCTCATGTGAAATGTAGGAGACGCGCGTTGCCGGAAGGCGGGCGCGGTACGCCATTACCTGGGGCAGAACATGGTATGAGCCAATGTGATCGATGACGATCACGTCCCACTCTTCCTGAAGGGCAAGTGCCACGGCCCTCGTGTAAGCAGTGGTCTGTCCGCGCCAGGCAATGTTGGGCAGGCGGGTGGCGACCGATCCCATGCGTCCCTTGCGCGGAGCGCCTGCGACGATCCACCGCACACCGTCCTTTTCGACAGGACCATCGGGCTGCACGCCATTGGTGGCAACCACTGCGGTCACGTCTGCGACGTGGGCAAACGAGATGGCCAGCCCCCTGGAGTAGCTCATGTCGCCGCCGCGCGCCGGTGCGTACGGGAAGAGACGGCTGAGGATGAGAATGCGCTTACGGCGAACGGACGACATCGTGTTGTTCCTTGGTGCAGTTGGGGGCCGGAACCGGACTGCTTACGTCCCAGTCCAGCTCGGCTGTGTCGCCGGGCTCCAGTGTGATCAACCATCCCTGCCGATCCTGCAGGTAGCGGCTGGCCCAGGACGACGCGCGGAGATCTGCGACGCGGCCCTTGCGGATCACCAGATCCACGAGGATCCCGTCTTGTGCGAACTGCAGATGGTTTCCTTCGCGCGAGACCACGTGCCAATCGGCGGAGATGAGCAAGTTGGTGCGCGGTCCGGGAAGGTTCCCGTGCCAGCGGTCGTTCACATACAGGCAACCGTTCCGCAGCGTCACACTGCGGTCTGCGATGCCATGTTTGAGATTCAGCGCCCCGGCGACGCGATGTCCGCCCACGACCGGGCCACACTCGGTCAGCTGCGCCTTGCTCATCCGGCCTACCTTGAAACAGCCGCTGTACTCGACCGGCTCGACCTCATGCCAGCCTGGACCATTGTGGCTGGCGGCCGAGCGCTCGAAACGTCTGCGCTCGCCTGTGGAGTACTGGTAAGTGCCTGGATCCACGATGAACCTTCTGCCGCGCAGATCGATCTCCACCGCCAGGAAGTCGGCGTGGCCGTGCCCGGGATTCCAGTACGGACCAATCGGACCGGCATCAAACAAGGCGAAGCACGTTTCATCCTGCAGGCGGGCGTAACCGGCATGTCGCAACACTTCAAGCGGCTGCAGTGAAGGGGGCGCCATCAATGCACCAATCGGCGGAACCTCGCCGAACCAACTGTCGTTGAACAGTGCAATCTCGCCATCCGGATGCGACATCACCGCCCACGCGTGCTCGGCCAGGGCGAGGCGCTCGCGGGCAAGTTCGCGCGTGGTGGCGTCCAGAAACGGGGTGTCCTGGAATACGCGCAAGGCCATGACGGTCAGGCCTTGGTACATGGCCGAGCGCTCGGAAAGCAGTCCGTCTTCGAGGACACAATCCAGAATGATCCGATGAACGTCGCGGTTCAGGCGCGCCGCGATCGACGTCGGAACTTCTTCGGCGTGGCTGTAGTACAGACACAGCGCCGCCAGATTGCGCTCGACGTGATTGTTCTTGAGCTCATGCTCGATGGTGTCAAGCACGAAGGCGACATCGCGGCGGAGGAACGCCTCGACGGCGGCGACCAGTGAGGGTTCGAGCGTACGCTCCTGGCGTGCGACAAGGTAGCCACTGAGTACGCTGAGTATCCGGTGCGACGCACTGTACGGGAACCAATAAGAACTGAAGCATCCGCTCACCGCGAAGCTACTGCTGGCATTGAAGCGTGTCAGGATCGCTTCGACGGCTTGGTGATGCGTGACCGTGCCGGATAGCAGCATGGGGCAGATGAACCCCAGGTGCGCGAGCTTCATCCGCCAGAGATGCAGATCCTTCTCGACGGCGATGGTGTGGTGCCAGTCGATCGCTCCGATACTGCCGAAATCCACGGATTGACCGAAGAAGGTGAAGTGGCCGCGGGCCACATCATCCATATCGTCCAGGTACTCATCACGATAGAACCGGGAGACGAACGCCACGGCCGTTCCAGTTGCTTCGGTGACGCGCGAGGCGATGGCAGGCACGCGTGTACTGAGCCGCTCAAGGCGTCGCGCGTAGGCATTGGGGAACTGCCGGGCAAGGACGTTGCGAAGCACGCGCTTGAGATGATACCCAGACATCTTCGCATCAAGCCGCGATGCGGCTTGCAAAGTTCGTAGATTGATTTCCAAAGTAGTCGTCCAGTTGCATCCGTCCTTGGAGGGCGCCGATAGAATGTCATCGGCGTCCCGTGCTTCATCGGGAGGCGATCCGCTCCAGCAGGGTGGGGTGGAGGCGCTCCAGATACCGGGTTCCGTAGTCCTGCGTGCCTGGCAGTGGACCAAGTGGTGCGAACGTTGTGGTGGGACGCGTCGCCAAGCCCTCAGGACCTGCGCCCTGGATCAGCAGCGTCAGTTCGTTCAGATGGGCGATGAAGTCGGGTGACAGATACTGCGGCTGTCCGCCCCTTATCTCGCGTGCCATCTCGGCAATGCCGACGAACTTGTCCTGCGCGTAAACCTCCTTGCGACGGACCCATTCCTTGACGCGGGCTCGTAGGGAAGAACGCACCGATTGGTCTCTTTCCACCGCGTCGGACTTCCAGTTCCGTACCAGTCGCATGCGGCGACCGCCGATGCCGAACAGCCTGCCCAACAGCCGGCTGTTGCGCAGCACCTGCAGCTTGCGCGCACTCAGGCTGCCTTTTGAATAGCGCTCCAGGTGGACCGGGGAACGGTACTGGCGGTAGCTATCGGTAGATACCTCTCCTTCAGTGCCGATCACGCGCATGCGATGGTCGCGGGGCGCCACCACGCTGCAGGTGATTCGGGCCGATGCGCCATTGGCGAACGTCAGACAAGCAACCGAATAGTCCGGCGTCCCCGAGCGGCCGGGCACGGCTGCTGCCTTGGTCTCGATCAGCTCATTGGCGTAGGCGGTAACCGCCGTTGCGGGGCCCAGCAAGCCACAGATCCAGACGAGGTGATAGCCCACGTGCTCAAAGGTGCAGCCTTCAAGGATCTCCTCCTCAAGTGGCCATGGGGCACCCGTGGGACTTCTTACCTTCTCGAACTCCATCAGGTGGATGGGGTTGTCATCCAGCTCGGCGTACACCAGAAGCGGTTTCCCGATCGCGCCGTCGCCGACTGCCTTGAACAGCGTCCTCACCGAGTCGCTGTAGATATTGCAGGGCGCGCCGTACATGCGCACGCCGTTGGTCGCGGCGATGGCGAACAGTTCCTGGGTTTCCTGCAGATCCCGGGTTATGGGCTTCTCACTGTAAACGTGCTTTCCAGCCATCAATGCGCGACGGCTCACGTCGAAATGCGCGCCGATATTGGTCAGGTTCACTACGATATCCACCCGGACATCCTTCAACAGGGCGTCCAGCGAGGCATAGCGCTCAAGGCCATAGTAGGCACACACGCGGTCCATCCGATCGGCTTTGAGATCGAAGACGCCCACGATGGCCAGCTCCGGATGAGCCCTGACCGTCCGCATATAGATGTCGAAGACAAACCCGCAGCCCACGATTGCAATGTTCACGATTCAGCTTCCACGTTGCGGTCAAACAGGTGTGCTGGCGGTCAGGCCAGCGGCCCGCGCAGCGACCTTCATATTGGAGATCCTGGTGGTGCCGACCAGGATAGTGGCGATACGGGGATCATCGTGCAGCTCCTGGATGCGTGCCGTGGCGTACGCCGAGGGATCCTGCGCGGCGGCAATCGCGCTCTGGCCACCCAGAATTTCACGGGCAATCACCTTCACGCCCTGTCGGAAGGCTTGCGCCAGCACCCGATCGTAATCGTGGGCACCGGGATGGAGCGGAAGCTGCAGGGCGCCTACCCGCGGATCCGCCAGCGCAGCCACGGCCGTGCCGACGTCATCGACCGATACGCCAACAACACGGATCTTGCCGGCCTGCTGGGCGTTGTGCAGCGCCTGAATGGCTTCTCCATCGCCCAGCGCGCTTCCCTGCGGGCTGTGCAACAGGTAGACATCGATCGCGTCGCGTCGCAGTCGACGCAGACTGCCGTCGATTGCCGCAGAAATGAAGCCGATGTCCCAGCGCGTGGGCAGCGGCTGACTACGCAGACTGCTTACGCCGTTTCGTGCCGCGTTGGATCGGCGTGCGGCGAGCCGGATCAGGCCTTTTACCGGTACCAGCATGCGCTTGGAGAAGGGCAGATACTTGCCTCCCTTGGTGCACACCAGGCAGTCACTGCGGTTACCGATAACGTTGCCTAATAGCCGCTCGCTATCGCCCTGGCCATATACGTTGGACGTATCGAAGAATCGATAGCCCTCCTCCAAAGCGGCGGCAAGCAGGCGGGTGGCATCTGAACCAGCCACCCCGTTGACCGATCCGAGTCGGCTGCATCCCAGGCCCAACCGGGCGGGCGGCGTGCGGGAATCATCGTGCATGCGTTGCTCCCGGCGCCACTGCAGCGCCACCCAGGTCCGGAACGGGGGTCTCAGGTTCGGCATCCGCGCGAGGCGGAATACAGAATATCGCCAGTGCGAACCAGGAGATCGGATCGACGAATGCCGCACCGGCGTACCATACAATCCACGCACACACGATCGCCCGGAACGGAAGGGCCACCCCCATCGTGCGCAGCAATGCCTTGGTCAGGGCCATGAACAGGAGGCCGCCGACTGCCCCCATGTAGATCCACTGCCACCAAAATCCGTTCGACATCAGATCGTTCGCCCGCAGCGTCGGGTCTGCGAACCAGGGGAACAGAGCGAAAGCACCCTTGTTGAGCCAGTTGCTGTCGATGATCGGGCGCGCAGCCTCTGCATTACCGACACCTACGCCCAGCAACGGGTAGCGCTCCAGAACGTCGATGCCGACGCTTGGTCCCACGGCGATGCGTCCAAAGAAGCTGCCAGTGGCACCGTGATCACCGAGCGCCAGCTTGCTGAGGGCGGCGAGCTGGGTCATATACGACTGCGCGATCAGCGTCGAAACCAGCGCGCCGCCCAGAAGGAACAGGACCAATGCACGCCCCTTCTTTGTCCGCGGCCAGTACATCCACGTGGCGATGGCGGCCATGAAGAACACGATGATCATGCTGGGACAGACCAGGTAGGTAACCGCCAGCATGAGCAGGCCATTCCTCACCGCGTGCGGCTTCCCCGCCGAGCGCATGCTGAGGATAGCCATGGTGCACAGGCAGAGCAGCGTCGTGGCCAGGAACGAGGGTTCGGTGGCCATGACCTTGGGCCGGATCTGGCCATACATGAGCTGATCGCGCTCGACGCCGTTGTACACGCCACGGCCAGATGCGGAGTAGATCGCCTGACTGATGGCCTCGAAAACCTCTCGCAAGGCGACAAATTCAAGAAGTGCAAGCAGCACAAAGAACAGCCACAGGCGCGTGGAAAGCCTGGCGAGCCGTGCTGGCTCAACGGTAGTTACCAGCGCGGCAACGGCGAGCATGAGCGTCATCGACACCAACAACTGGATGCTGCCCTTGTATGTCTCAAACACTGCGGAGGTGGACAGGAAAGGGAAGTTCAGGATGGGAGCAAGGACCAGTGCCGCAGCAAGCAGAAGCATCAGCGGTAGCGCCTTGAGAAGCGCCCTGTGATACAGCGCTGCAAGCGCGGCGCCGGCTGCCAGGCAGATGAACTGGGGAACCAGTACGCTGCCGCCGCTGTAGATGGACAGTCTGAGATGTGCGCCGACGAAGAACGCAATCAGCAGAGCCAGCCCCACTGTCGAGCGGCTGAAGCTTCCATGTGCGTTGGGCGTTGCGTAGACGTGATTCATGATGACGTAATCAATTTAAGTGCGTCGTGCGACGAGAGGAAATCACCGGCCATTC
The DNA here is from genome assembly GCF_003061285.1 of Stenotrophomonas sp. HMWF003. Taxonomy (NCBI): domain Bacteria; kingdom Pseudomonadati; phylum Pseudomonadota; class Gammaproteobacteria; order Lysobacterales; family Lysobacteraceae; genus Stenotrophomonas; species Stenotrophomonas sp. HMWF003. The sequence goes on from NZ_QAIW01000087.1 coordinate 10,555, forward strand.
TCCCCCACAGATGGTGTGCGAAGGTGGCCGAAAGAAGGGTCGCGGACAGGGCCAGCAGGTTCCACGGCTGTACGGCGCCGGCACTCGACCAGGCGGGGGCCGGACGGTTGAATATGGCAGGCAGAATGTCGCCGATGGCCTTGCCGGCGAGGATGCCAATCACTGCCGCAGTCGGTCCATACTGGCTGCCAAGAAGGTAAGCCAGCGCAGGAGACAGGATGCCGGTGAGCAGCTGTCCGCCGATGTTCGCATTGATGGTGCCGTGCGCTATTCCCCAGAAGTAAGAGGGTGCACAGAGGATGTTGATCAGCCAGCAGACCGAGATCATCGCGACCAGCAACATGAACTCGCTCGAGTATGCCTGCAGCCACAGAACGGACACCAATGGCGCCACGCCAATGGCTGCGATCATGAGCGATCCTCCTGCGAGGGCGGCGACGCGATTGCTCTTGATGAAGAGCGCGCTGCTTGCCGTGGAATCCCGCTGAGAGAGCTCGGCAAAGGCAGGCACGAGGTTCTGGAGTGCCATGATCGCGACTGTCCGGATCTGATAGACCATTCGATATGCCATCTCGAAGATGCCGACGGATGCGGGGCCTGCCACTGCTCCAAGGACCAGTTTGGAGAGGGGCTCAAACAGAAGGTTGGCGATCGTACCGATCTGCAGCTTTGCGCCAAAGCCGAACAGCTCCTTCAAGACCAGACCTGAGAAGCGGGGAGGACCCAGTATGGCGCGGGACTTGCGCGCGAACATGGCCGACGCCGCAATGGTAAAGAGGTATTGGGCAGACTGTGCCCAGGCGAGTCCGAGCAACCCGTGTGACTTGACCAGGAGATAGGACGCGACCACCTGGATGATCATGCCCCCAATGGAGGAAAGGGCGCGCAAATCCGACCGTTGAATGCCGAGTAGCGTGGCGGCCAGTCCCGCATTGATGTTGAGCAGCCAGAAGGTGAACAGCGCCCAGGGTAGCAGTTGCCGGGCTGCGGTCAGCTCCACGCCGCTCAGAGCAAAGCCCAGCGCGGCATTCAATGGCAGCCACCCGAGAAGCGCGATGACCGCCATGAGAATGGCGATGGTGGAAAGCGCTGTCCAGAAGTAGAGCGAGACCTGGACATGGTCCTGTCGCCCACGTGCAGCGGCAATGAACCTGGACAGGCCAGCAGCGATGCCGACGTCGGCTATCCGTCCGAATGCGGTAGTGGCAAGCACTATCGACCAGACGCCAAGCATGGCGACGCCAAGCTCAGCGACGACGCTTCGGTAGATGATGAACAGTCCCAGTCCACCAACGACGACTTCGGCCGCTGAGAAAAGAGAGTTTCGCTTCAGGTTCAATGGGTGTGGTCTCTTTGCTTCCCGTGCAATGACGGCAGATCTGTTTCGATGTGCGGATCAGTCTGCAATGCCACGCGACGTGCTCTCGAGGTCAGATGGCAGGGCAGGGCAGGTCAAGCGCGTGCGCGTGTGAAGACAAACTTTCCCTTGAGCCTCAAGGCGGGCTTCTCCACCAGATACCAGGAGAGAATTGCCGGCAGAAGCGTGGCGGGAAGGCTTGCGAGGGAATTCTGCAAAGGACTCCACTGTGGAAAGGCGTACGCGAATACCTGTTGGACAGGAAACGCGTAGATGTACACGCCGTAGCTGACATCGGGCATTGTTTTCGCCCAGTCAAGCGAGGGCATTGGCGCGAAGGCAATCTTGAAGCAGGTGACCGCAATCGCCGCGATGAGGGCGGGCTGGAACAGGGGGGTCGGCCATAGGACCGCTGCGGCCAGGTACACGCCCAGGAGCATCCCCCATGAAACAGGCATGCCATCGCGGTAGCGAGCGAAGAACATGCCAAGCAGAAACGCGAAACCCAGCCGATGGAACTTGGCGGCACTGTTTCCGTCAAAGAGCGCTGATTGGGTGACATTCGTCAGCTGCGCATGGGCAATGAACGCCAGATACCCTGCAACGGCGACTACTGCAAACAGCCGGAACCAGCGCTCGCGGGAAAAAACTCCGCTGACGCTGAGAGCGATGACCAGGATGTAGCAGGTGAACTCGAATCGCAGGGTCCATAGTGACCCATTGATCACGCCGGCCAACGGGTTGCCCAGGAATACCCCGGGCAGTTCGTAGCGAGGCATGTACATGATCGCGTTGCCGAGGATGTACTCCCACGTTTCGGACGTTCCCAGGTAGTCCATCAGGGAAAGTGCCGAGATTGACGAAAGTGCCAACGTTGTAATGATGAGCATGGCCCAGAGCCCCGGAAGGATCCGAAGGCAGCGGGCGGCCATGTAATCGGCAGCAGAAGGCGTGCGAAGCGACGACTTGTATATGAGGTACCCGCTCATGGAGAAGAACGCAGACACGGCAACCCAACCGGCGGAATAGCCGATTCCGGCGCTCAGCGGATCATGCAGCCCCGAGGTGATGTCATAGGCATGCGAAAAGATGACGGATGATGCCGCGACCAACCGAAGCAGGTTGAAGTTGTTGTCAAGATGTGGCGAGATGCTCACGACACGGCTCCGCTAGGGTTGCTTCTTGGTAAAGAGGCGATCGACTTTCCGCGCAAGCAAGAACGTATTGTTCAGTACGGGCCACTTCCACTTCAGCAACAACAGCAGCTGGATCAGATTGAGCCGCGCAACGCGAAGCCGTGAAGCCTTCCATGCGCTGCGGGGAAGGTGAGCCTTCAGGGCCTGCGACAGAGGCAATAGCGGCAGGAACCAGGACAGGCGTCCGACCAGGCCCGTATCGCGTACGAAATGACGGTCATAGCGCTCGAAGTACTTTCCTGGCGCATGCCCGCTGCGCAGAAGCTGCACGCCGTCGACCTGCAGGTGGTTGCCGTGAAGCATGCTCAGGCAGACCACCAGCCAATCGTAGCCAAACATGTTCAGTCCGGCCGGATAGCTGGCCTGGAGTGCCTTGGTGCGGTACACGCCGTAAAGCCGGGCGCTGTCGCGCGGATTGTGCAGGTAGGTGCGCACCCGCTCGTCGGGCGTGCCGACGATGGGAAACGTACCGCGTGCACGGCGTACATCGCCATCGGGGTAACGGAAGTTCACCTCGGTGCAGCATGCCACCGCATCGGGGTTGACGTCGAGCTGGGCGATACACAGCTCGGCGAACCGCGGCGACCAGATATCGTCGTCCGCTGCCCACATGTAGTACTCGCTGTCCGCAGACATCAGTACGCCGCGAAAGTTATCGCTTTGGGGAATGGTCTGCGGGTGTCGCACGTGTCGCACGCGAGGGTCACGGGCCGCGTACTCGGCGCAGATCTCGCTGGTGCCGTCGGTCGACCCATTGTCGTGGATCAACAGGACGAAGTCCGTGTAGGTCTGCCCGATAAGGCTGTCGATACAACGGCGTGCAATGTCCACGCCGTTGTAGATGATAAGACCGATGGTCAGGCGCGGCGTCATGGCATGGCCTTGAGCAGAAGCTGGCTCATCAATCCGCGGGCAAAGTCGTCAATGGACTGACGAGCCGTGGTCGGCTGCAGGGTGGATGCGTACTCAAAACCATCTCCGGCCTGCGGTCCGTTTGGCTGCTGACGCTCGACGATACAGCTACCCGCGGCCAGCTCATCGGAGATGGCAGCGCACCGCTGGGCGAACTCGAACACCGTGCAGGACATGGCCCCAACGGGATTGACTACCTGCCAGACAGAAGGTGAGGCATCCAGCCAGCGCCGTACGCTGTCCGCGATGTCGTCGGTTCCCACGAAGTTGCGTCGCTGCTGTCCGGTCGAGCGGATGACGATGCGACGATCCAGTACCGCTTCGCGTGGGAAGGAGAAGGGAATCAGTGTCCAACGACGGAATGCGTCAAGGTCCCCCAGGTTGCCGAACACGGCGCATGGCCGGAATGCGGCGGCGGTCACTGCACCCTGTGCATACCGTCGAAAGACCTGTTCGGTGGCGTAGTGCGAGATCGCATAGTCCGATACCGGGTTCGGCGGTGAGCGCTCGTCGATGTGGCCCAGCATCGGACCGTACACATGTGCCGAGGAAATGTAGGCAAGACGCGTGGCGCCCGCCGCAACGGCCTGACGCGCCAGCGCACCCGCGCCGAACATGGCCATTCTGGCCGCACGGACGGGATCTTCGCGGAAGTCCTCGTCGACGATGCCGGCGCAGTGGACCAGGGCATCTGCCGCCGGCAGCGCCACTGAGTTCAGTCCGTCCACGTCAGCCAGGTCGAGGCGTACGTCCGCGCGCGCGCTGCGGCCGAGGGTGATTACCTCGTTGTCCTGGGAGAGATTCCTGTGCACGGCCTGTCCAATGAGGCCGCTGGCGCCGGTGAGCAGAATGCGCATTTCAGCTCCGCGGGAATGGGGTGTTGGTGACGCCGGCATCCAGGTGCCATGCTGGGTCGAAGTCCGGAGCGGCAGCGTCCTTCTCGGAGATCGAAAGCGGCGCGTGAGGGAACTCCACGCCGAAACGCGGGTCGTTCCAGCGGACACAGCGCTCGTTCTTGCCGTTGTATGCCGCACTGACGAAATAGAGCATTTCGACATCGTCGGTGAGCGACATGAAGCCGTGGGCGCAGCCGCGGGGAACATACATCATCCGGCGGTTTTCCGCGCTCAGTTCTGCGCCGAACCACTTGCCGAAGCTGGGCGAGTCCGGGCGTAGGTCCAGCACGACGTCGTACAGGCTGCCGGCCGTGCATTTGACAACTTTCACCTCGGCAGAGTCGCCGAGCTGATAGTGGAGGCCGCGCAGGGTGTGACGCGCTCGGGTGAACGAGGTGTTGAACTGCAGAAAGTTCGTCTCCAGTCCATGCGCTGCGAACTCGTCTTGACAGAAGAGGCGCGAGAAGAAGCCGCGATCATCGCTGCGGGGCTCCAGATCGATCAGGTACACGCCATCCAGCGGGGCGGGGGTGAACTTCATGGTGTCGTTTCCTTTCCGGAGGCGCGCTCAGCGCGTCGCCAGTCCTTCGTATTCATCGATCTGGGCAAGGGTGAGGGCGGTCGCATCCTGCCCTTGGTGCTGCCGGATGTACCAGTCAGCAGACCATTCGACGGCTTGGCGCCCGGTCAGGCGTGGATGCCAGCCGAGCACGCGGGTGGCCAGCGAGGCGTCCAGGGTCAACATCGTCATCTCCACCGGATTGTCACCGTCGTCGAGACGCCATGTTTCGCGCATGCCCAGTGCCTGCCCGAGCGTTTCAGTGACTGCCTGAACACTCATTGGGGAGTCTGTCGCGGGCGCGAGGTTCAGTGCATTGGGGAGCGCCACGGTGCCCTCCGATGCCAGTGCCTCGACGTAATCCAGATAGCCGGACACCGGGTCCAGGACATGCTGCCACGGCCGGGTACTGCCGGGGTTGCGCAAGGTCACTGGCTGGCCGGCGAGCATGGCGCGCCAGATGTCGGGGATCAGGCGATCCTCCGACCAGTCGCCGCCGCCGACCACGTTGCCGGCACGCGCCGTGACCACGCGGATCCCGGCCTCTTCGAAGTAGCTCTGCCGGTAACAGGAGACCAGTTCCTCGCACGCCGCCTTGGAGCTGGAGTAGGGGTCGTGACCGCCCAGTGGATCGGTTTCAATGAACGGACGGCCGGAGTCGTCGTTCAAATAGACCTTGTCCGTGGTGACGACGAGGATCGCGCGCAGATGGGGGGCGCGGCGAAGCGCGTTCAGCACGTGCAGCGTACCCATGACATTGACGTCGTAGGTTTCTGCCGGCTCCCGATAGGAGCGACGGACCAGGGGTTGGGCCGCCATATGGATCGCCACCGTAGGGTCGCAGGCATCCACCGCACGCTGTAGTGCGAGAGGTTCGCGGATGTCGCCGATGGTGGAGGTCATGCCCTTGGCGTTGCCGATCAGGTCATGCAGATTGGGGGTGGTCTCGGGCGCCAGCGAGTAGCCGTGCACCTGCGCGCCCATGCGGGCCAACCAGAGCGCGGTCCAACTGCCCTTGAAGCCGGTGTGCCCGGTCAGGAATACGCGTTGCTTGCTCCAAAAATCACGGTTCGGCATATGCTTAGTCCCACATCTTCCACGGGGCCTTGCCGGCGTCCCAAAGCGCTTCCAGGGACTGTTTGTCCCGGAGCGTGTCCATGGGCTGCCAGAAGCCCTTGTGCTCGAAGGCGGCGAGCTCACCGTCGCGTGCGAGGCCTTCCAGCGGCTCGCGTTCCCAGATCGTGCTGTCACCCGCGATCCTGTCGATGACGCGAGGGTGCAGGACGAAGAACCCACCGTTGATCTGCGCACCGTCACCGGCCGGCTTTTCGGTGAACTCGGTGACCTTCCCGTCCTGGATGACCGTGGCGCCAAAGCGGCCCGCAGGGCGTACCGACGTCAGCGTGGCGTCCTTGCCATGGGCGTTGTGGAATGCCAGCAGCGAGCTGATGTCGATGTCGGCAACGCCATCGCCGTAGGTCATGCAGAACGGCTCATCCTTGTCGAGGTACTCCCGAACACGGCGCAGTCGGCCGCCGGTCATCGACTCGGTGCCGGTATCCACGAGGTGAACCTTCCACGGTGGGAGCTGCGAATCACCATTGAACTCCAGTGAACGCTTGGCTATGTCGACGGTGATCGAGGAGTTGTGCAAGGCGTAGTTCGCGAAGAACTCCTTCACGTAGTAACCCTTGTACCCCAGGCACACGATGAACTCGTTGATGCCATGGGCCGAGTAGATCTTCATGATGTGCCAGAGGATAGGATGGCCGCCGACCTCAACCATCGGCTTCGGTCGCACGGCCGTCTCTTCGGCCAAACGCGTTCCCAATCCACCCGCGAGGATGACTGCTTTCATGCTTTCTCCTGGAAAATTCTCGACAAATCGTGTGGTGCAGCTGTGTTGCTTCCGTGCGGCAGCTTGTATCCGTGCAGCTCTCACGTGCGGGATTTTCGCACCGTCGCTGCCTTCCTGCCGGGCATGCTGCCCGGTTTCAACGAGACTTTGCCGGATTCCATACCGCGAATGTCTGCCCCCGCACTGCACGCGCGACCCCCTGCAACGTGGCCAGCATCGCGAGCACGACCTCCACAAGTGAGGAGAGTGGTCCCCTGGTCATCTTGGTGCCCACGATCGCCACGGCGATGAGCACGAGCACGCTCACCATCCCAAGCAAGGGCCAGAGCAGGCTGAGGGCTACCACGCCGGCCGCTGCACCCGCCAACAGGAAGGCCCCGCCGAACCAGCGCAACGTCTTGTGCGAGAAGTAGCGGAATCGGTTGTCGGACGTCAGTTGGCGTCGCTTTGGAGCCAGAACTGCGTGGGTGTGAAACGCGCGCGCGGAAATGCGCACCTTGCGCGCAAATTCGTCGGCACGCACCGAAACCAGTTGCTCATAGGCAACGACATCGTTGCACTTGATCAACCGCAAGCCCCTGAAGACAACTTCCATCGAGACGGTGAAGTCGTCGAGCACGGTATCGGGAAAACTGGGATACAGCGCTGTGCGGATTGAGAAGATGGAGCCATCGGCGCCCATCACGCTGCCGCTACGGGACTCAAGGTCCTTGATCTTCTCTTCCAGCCGCCAATAGAGCCCGCCCACAGCAGCGGTCGCCGATCCATCTGCGCCCAGATAATGGAGGGCACCGCAGACGCCGCCAACCTCTTGGTCGGCATAGCATGCGAAGAGCGCGCGGGGTGCCTGGAGATCCAGCAGCACATTGGCGTCGGTAAAGATGAGATAGCGGGACGTTGCCTGGCCGGCCATCAGCTTCATGCCGTGCGCCTTTCCGTTCCTGCCGCCGCCACGCACCAGCGTGACGAACGGCGCGCCCTGCGCGATCAGGTCGGCGGTGCCATCGGCAGAGCCGTCGTCGAAGGCCATGAACTGCATCGCCGGGTACTGCCGGCGCAGTTCCCTGAGATTGGCCAGCTTCTGTGGCATGGCGGACGCTTCGTTGTAGGCGCAGAACAACAGAGTGAAGTCAGCGCCATCTCCGCAGTCCGATGGTCCCAGGCGAACGGGCCGGGCCTTCGACGCAGCGAGTACGGCAGGGTAGATGAGGTAGGGATACATCACTGCCAGAATGCAGCTGACGGTGAACAGGATGAGCAGGGTAATGAGCATGTCGGGCAATAAAGGGGCGTTGGCAGGCCGGTCGATACATCGAAAGGACTCGCGCAGCAAGGCACCGTGAGGTGTGGCACCTCTGTCGGCAAGTGCGGCGCGGCAGATTTCTCAGTATGCGTTCTTGTGCACGAATCCCTTGAATAGAGTCATGAAAACGATCTTGAGATCAAACCAAAGCGACCAGTTCTCAATGTAGAAGAGGTCGCATTCGATGCGCTTCTGCAGATCCGTAGAGCCACGCCATCCGTTCACCTGGGCCCAGCCGGTGATGCCGGCCTTGACCATGTGCTTCTTCATATAGGCCGGGATTTCATTCTTGAACTGGTGCACGAAGACCGGGCGTTCCGGGCGCGGCCCAACGATGGACATATCGCCGAACAGGACATTGATGAACTGGGGGAGCTCGTCCAGGCTGGTTTTGCGAAGCAGGCTGCCGATGCGCGTGGCGCGACTCTCCCCCGATCTGGCCCACACCGCGCCGGTGGATTGTTCGGCGTCCACGGGCATGGAGCGGAATTTCAGCATCCAGAACGTCTTGTTGTTCCAGCTCATACGCTCTTGTCGATAGAACACCGGGCCGGGCGAGCTGATCTTCACGGCGGCTGCGATGGCAAGCATGATCGGGGAGATGATCAGCAGGATCAGCGCGGCGAGCACGCGGTCCTCGACTGCCTTGAGAAGCCGGGCACCGCCTTGGAGGGGCGTCTGCTGCAGATTGATCACGGGCAGGCCGGCGACCTGTTCCACGGAATGGTTCATGAGGTGCAGGCCGAACATGTCCGGCACGAACTTCACGTCGGCCGTGGAATGCTGCAGCTGATTCAGGGCAGCGGTGATCTGCGCCTCATCGCGCATGGGAAGTGCAATCCAGACCTGGTCGATCTGTTGGGTTTCGACGAAGCTTCCCAGCCCCTCAATGCTGCCCAATGCAGCCACCCCGTCCAGGGTGCAGCGGTCGGATTCGGCAGCAAACCAGCCGCTGACCGTGATGCCGGTCCAGCTGTTGTCCCGCAGGGTGTTGATGATGTGCTGGGCATCAGGATTTGCGCCGACAATCACTGCACTGCGCAGGTCCATTCCCCGCGATCGCACCCAGGCCGAGCCGATCCGGATCAGCACACGCAGCGTCATGACACCGGCCAGGCTTGCTGCAAACCAGGTGGCCAGCCACAGGCGAGACAGCTCGTCGGTGACCTGGATCGCCGTTGTGTACGCCACCAGGGCGCAAAAAATAATGACCCACTTCAACAGCAACTGGGCAAATTCGGCGACCAGTCCGCGCCCACGCCAGCTGCCGTAGAGCCTGGAGGCTCCCAGGACCAGCACGGCAAACAAAGACGTAATGGCCACCAGCCGCCAGTAGTCGACGGGCATGTGGAAATGCCCGAAACGCCACGCATACGCGACGAAGGCGCCGGCAATGAGAAGAAGCGGGTCCCCCAGGCGAAGAATGAGCCCAAGCGCGGTGCCAAAACGGCCGGCCGCGATGTTCCAAAGCCCTGAGTGGTGGCGTGACGGCGCGATCCACATGTTCTGATCTTCCTTGATTGAAGTGGCGACGCCTGGCAGCCCAGCTTCTCGGGCCGCTCCTGCAAACAGCATGCCGGTTTGAAGGCGCGTAACGTGACGGCGGTTGCAAAATCGATCAGCTAT
>NZ_QAIW01000008.1:0-2391 GCF_003061285.1 Stenotrophomonas sp. HMWF003
CGCCTCGGTGGAGCGTGGGGAGGGTGGGGACATCCAGGGTCTCGGTAGCGGTACGTGGAAAGTTGGAAAGCAACCACTGATTATGGCGCAAGGGTTGAAATCGGTGCGCAGCCTAAATTTACCGGCCTTGGCGCCGCTAGTTACCAATAGGGCCCAAGACCCGGGCCGCGCAACCTCAGCGTTCAAGGAAGAAAAAAATGAGCACTCCCGACCCCGAACAGCGCAAGCTCGACATCGAAGAAGAGAAACTACGGCTTGCCCGCACGGGACTACGGCAGGACATTTTCGGCAAAGTCGTGATGCCCGCCGTCATTGTCGTGCTGGCGGCTGCAACGTATTTCGGCAATACCGACATGGCCAAGCGCCAGCATCAGCTCGCGATCGATATGCATAAAATGCAGCTGCGTGATAAGGAAAATCAGCTTGGCCTGCGCAATGAAGACGCCAACGCAGCTCGCAACGCGCGCATCTCGGACTTCGTCATACAGGAATACCAAAGAATCATCTCCGACGATCCGGCCGTGTCTCAAGGCGCCATAGCAGTGGCCTACACCGTCTTTTCCGACGAGCCCGAGAACACGCTGATACGTGCCAAAATCGCGGTACTGGTAGCAGACAAACAACAGCGCATGGCGCAGCAACCCACCGCGCGGCAACGTGCGGATATTGAGTTGGCCGCAGGACAACGGCAGATCGTGGCTGGCAACTTCTCGCTTGCGCTGCGGCATCTGGATACAGCGCTCACCCTCGATCCGTCCAACCCATCTAGCTGGAACAGCAAGGCTTACGCACAGTTCAAGCTCGCAGATGGGCAAGGCGCATTGCGCAGTATCTCCGAAGCCATATCGCTGTCCCCGACTAACCCGCGACTTCGCCACATGGTGGTCATCAATGCCGCGAAGATACTTTGCTCCGTCAACAGGACGGAAGATGGGCTGTCGTACTTGAAGTCGGGGATAGCTGCCATGCCTGCCCTGGCGGATAAGGCCCGCAAAGATGAACAGCTGACCACGACCTGCAGCCTGACCTGGAGCTAGAAGCGACGGAGCGCTGTGCCCACCCGCTCCTGCGGATGGGCACGGCATCAATGCATTGGTCCAGCGGGATCAGTCCAGCTGAATCCGCGCCACCGACTCCGGGCTGCCCTTGGCCTCGTTGTCGCCGTTCTTCACGGTCACGTACAGCACGTTCTTCTTCGCATCCAGCGCCAGGCTGTTCGGGTGCGTGGGCACCGAGTAGGTCTTCAGTGGCTTGTACGTATCGCTGTTGTAGGACGTCACCGTGCCCGCTTCGCGGTTGGTGACGTACAGGCGCTTGCGCTTGGCGTCCAGCAGGATGCCCAGCGGGCCGGCGTCGGTGGGGATGCTGGCCAGTTCCTTGCCGGTGGTGCGGTCCAGCACCAGCACGCGCTGGCCCGGGTGGGTGGAGGTGAAGCCCGAGCTGCTGGCCTGGTACTTGCGGATCATCTCCGAGCCCTGGTCGGTGACGTACAGGCGCTTGCCCGACGGCTCCAGCGCGATGTTCATCGGCTGCTCGGCGCTCACCTTGAAGCGCTGCTCCACCTTGCCACTGTCGGTGCCCACGGTGACCACTTCGGCCAGCAGGTTGGAGGTGTACACGCGCTTGCCCTTGGCATCCAGCGCCAGGCCCGGTGCCTTGGCGTTGCCCAGGCCCGGAATGTTGTTCACTACCTTCAGCGACTGCGTGTCCACCACGAACAGCACGCTGCCCTCGCCGGAGTGGCCGGTGACATACAGGCGGTTGGCCGCGCCATCTACCACCAGCTCGCGCAGGTCATGGGTGTAGGCGGCCTTGCCGTCCTTGCCGACCTTCTTTTCCATCAGCTGCACGATGCCCACCACCTTGTGGGTGGCGGTGTCGACCACGGTGACCGAGGTGTCCACGGTGTTGCCGATGTAGAGGCGGTGGTTGGCGTCGTCCAGCACCAGGCCGAAGGCTTTGCGCTCCAGCGGGATCTGCGCTTCCACGCCGAGGGTATTGGGGTCCAGCAGCAACAGCTGCGCCGGACCGGCGGCATCGCCGAAGCCACCGGACGAGGCCACGTACACCACATCTACCGTGGGGCTGTAGGCCAGCTCATACAGGCCCTGGGCAACGGGCTTGCGCAGCACGGCGGCGGCGGTTTCTGCAGCCGGGGTGGCCTTGCCCACGGCGAACGCCGACGGCGTGCCAAGGGACAGGGTGACGGCGAGGGCCAGCGCGGCCGAACGGAGAAGGAAACGAGGGTACATGCGAGCGTCCTTGAATGGGCACGGAAGGGTGTCCTGGCTCGCTGGGCCGTACGTGTGACGGCCGGTCCCGCATGTGTGCGTGGGCTGGCTGGCTGGAATGCCGGGGAATGGTAGCAGGGTGTGGGGGTGGGTGCTTGGG